>JBKOYW010000172.1:0-11913 GCA_046744275.1 Actinomycetota bacterium | reverse complement strand
GACGTGGCGGTCTGGAACCGCACCCCCGAGCGCGCGCAGGCGCTCGCCGCCGACCTCGGCGTGCGGGCCTTGGGGGGCTCCGAGCGCGCCGACATCGTCGTGAACTGCACGTCCGTGGGCCTCCAGGACCCCGAGGCCACGTTCAAGGCGCTCCCCGTCGGGGCCGATGAATTGGGTGCCGGAAGCCTGGTTGTGGACATGGTCTACCGGGCCGGCGGGACGCGGTTCCTCGAGGCGGCAAGAACACGAGGAGCCCGCGTGGTCGACGGTCTGGAGATCCTGGTCGCACAGGGTGCTGCGTCGTTCGAGCGCTGGACCGGCATGGAGGCGCCACGCGAGGCGATGCGCGAGGCCGCCACGACCATCGCCATCACATGAATCCACCAGCACAGACCGGGGCACCCACGAAGAAGAAAGGCAAGGGAATCACCACGCCGTCACGGCGCGGTGGTTCCGGCCGCGTGCTCACGGACGTCATCGTCGACCTCGGGTTCGTCGAGCAGGGGGTGATGGACGAGGCCGTCGCGCGCGCGGAGGACGCCGGTGCCCTGCCCGAGCGGCTGCTGATCAAGGACGGCACGCTGACCGACGACCAGCTCTCGCGTGCCGTCGCCGAGCGCTTCGGGCTCGACCATATCGACCTGTCCGTCTACCGCGTCGACCCCGACGCCGCCAAGCTCGTCACGCCGGCCGCGGTCAAGCGCTACCAGGCCGTGCCGGTGTCGTTCGCCGGAGAGCGCACGCTGCTGGTCGCCATGTCCGACCCGGCCAACGTGCTCGCGCAGGACGACATCGCGGTCATGACCGGGTACGAGGTCAGGCCGGCGGTGGCCTCGTCGACCGACATCGACTCCCTGCTCGAGCGGCTCGAGGACCCCGACTTCGGCAACGGCGCGACAGCGCCGATCGAGGACGACGAGGACGACAGCACCGAGCCGAACCGCCCGGCCCCGTCCGCGCCCGCCGGACCGCTCTACGACCTGCGCGACAACACTCCGATCAACTTCGGCGCGTCCGGCGAGGACGCCTCGGTCATCCAGCTCGTGCACCGGGTCATCAAGGAGGCCGTGGAGCGCGGCTCGTCCGACATCCACTTCGAGCCCGGGGACGATGAGATGCGCGTCCGCTACCGGATCGACGGCGTGCTCCAGGAGGCCGCCGTGATCCCGGCCAGCGCCGTGCCCGCCGTCGTCTCGCGCGTCAAGATCCTCTCCGACCTCGACATCGCCGAGCGGCGCGTGCCGCAGGACGGCCGCATCTCGCTCGAGGTCACCGGCAAGCCGATCGACCTCCGTGTCGCGACGCTGCCCTGCGCCTACGGCGAGAACGTCGTCATGCGAATCCTCGACCAGAGCAAGGTCATGATCGAGCTCGAGCAGCTCGGCATGCTGCCGCAGGCGCTCGAGCGCTTCACCAAGGCGTTCTCGCAGGCGCACGGCGCCGTGCTCGTCACCGGGCCGACCGGCTCCGGCAAGTCGACCTCGCTCTACGGCGCGCTCAACCAGCTGAACACGATCGAGAAGAACATCATCACGATCGAGGACCCGGTCGAGTACCAGCTCGACGGCATCACGCAGGTCCAGGTCAACAACAAGGCGGGCCTGACGTTCGCCGGCGGCCTGCGCTCGATGATGCGTGCCGACCCCGACATCATCATGGTCGGCGAGATCCGCGACCGCGAGACGGCGCAGATCGCGATCGAGGCGGCGCTGACCGGCCACCTCGTGCTCTCCACGCTCCACACCAACGACGCCCCGGGCGCCGTCACCCGTCTCATCGAGATGGGGATCGAGCCGTTCCTCGTCGGCTCGGCGGTCGACTGCGTGGTCGCCCAGCGGCTCGCGCGACTGCTGTGCGAGGAGTGCAAGCGGCGCACGACGATCAAGTCCGAGGTCATGCGCGCCAACGGCTTCAACGTCGGTCTTGATCTCGAGGCATACGAGCCCGTGGGCTGCGCCCGCTGCGGCGGCTCCGGCTACAAGGGCCGGATCGGCCTCTACGAGGTCATGTGGGTCAGCGACACCATCCGCGCCCTGGCCGTGGCCCGCGAGCCCGCCGAGACGATCGCCCACGCGGCTGTCCACGAGGGCATGATGCGCCTGCGCGAGGACGGCCTCGAGAAGGTCCGCCGCGGCCTCACCTCGATCGCCGAGATCGCCCGCGTCGCCGGCACCCGCTAGCTGGGGTCCCGACCCCTACAGGAGGCGGCACCGCGTGCCGATGTAAAGCCTCGTGAGCCTGGACTACTCCGAACTTCTCCTCGCGGTCGTCAAGAACAAGGCGTCCGACCTGCACATCACGGCCGGGTCCCCGCCGATGCTCCGCGTGCGCGGCTCGCTGGTTCCGATCGAGGGCGTGCCCTCGCTGACGCCGACCGACACGCGCGAGTTCATCTACGCGATCCTCAACAACTCGCAGCGGCAGCGGCTCGAGACCGACTGGCAGCTCGACTTCGCCTACTCGATCCCCGGCGTCGGGCGCTTCCGTGTCAACACGTACTTCCAGCGCGGCACCATCGGCGCCGCCTTCCGCCTGATCCCGACCGAGACGGTGCCGATCGAGAAGCTCGGCCTGCCGCCGGTGATCCGCAGCTTCTCCAAGAAGCCGCGCGGGATCGTGCTCGTCACGGGCCCGACCGGCTCCGGCAAGTCGACGACGCTCGCTTCGCTGATCAACGAGATCAACGAGACGCGCGACGAGCACATCATGACCATCGAGGACCCGATCGAGTTCCTGCACTCGCACAAGCGCTGCATCGTCAACCAGCGCGAGCTGGGGTCGGATGCGCCGTCGTTCGCGCTGGCCCTGAAGGCCGCGCTCCGCCCGGACCCCGACGTGATCCTCGGCGGCGAGATGCGCGACATGGAGACGATCGGCACGGCGCTGACCGCGGCCGAGACCGGCCACCTCGTCTTCGCGACGCTCCACACGCAGGACGCGCCGCAGACCATCGACCGAATCATCGACGTCTTCCCGCCCGCCCAGCAGGGCCAGATCCGCGCGCAGCTCGCGATCGGCCTCCAGGGCGTCGTCACCCAGACGCTGATCCCGACCGCCGACGGCCAGGGCCGCTGCGTCGCCGCCGAGGTGCTGGTGCCGACCCCGGGCGTCCGCAACCTGATCCGCGAGGGCAAGACGCACCAGATCTACTCGCTGATCCAGACAGGCGGCGCCCACGGCATGCAGACGATGGATGCCTCGCTCGCCGGCCTCGTGCGCGAGCAGAAGATCACGATGGCCGTAGCCGAGACGCGCTCCTCAGAGCCGGCCGAGATGCGCAAGCTCGTCCACTCGCCGGCTGCCGCTGACGCGGCGGCCAGCATGTCGCCCCCGGTGGCCGCCTGATGGCCGCCGCGACGTTCACCTACAAGGCGCTCGACGCCTCCGGCATCCCGTCGACCGGCGAGATCGCCGGGGCGACGAAGGATGCGGTCACCGAGGAGCTCAAGGCCCGTGGCCTGACGGTCATGGACCTGAAGGAGAAGAAGACCGGTCTGCAGGCCGAGATCTCACTCTTCAAGCGGGTCAAGGCCACCGAGCTGACGATCATGACGCGCCAGCTGGCGACCATGATCGCGTCGGGCATGACGCTCCTGCGCGCGTTCTACGTACTCGAGGAGCAGATCGAGAACAAGCTGCTGCGCGAGACCGTCGGCGCCGTCCGGGAGGACATCGAGTCCGGCCTCTCGTTCTCCGAGGCGCTCGGCAAGCACCCGAAGATCTTCTCGCCGCTCTACGTGGCGATGGTCCGCGCCGGCGAGGCCGGCGGCGTCCTCGAGCAGTCGCTCGAGCGGATCTCCGACCAGCTCGAGAAGGACGACTCGCTGCGTCGCCAGGTCAAGTCGGCGATGGCCTACCCGACGGTCGTGCTGACCTTCGCGTTCGCCGTCCTCATCGGCCTGATCGCGTTCATCGTCCCCGTGTTCGTCGGGGTCTTCAAGGACTTCGGCGGCGAGCTGCCGCTCATCACGCGCTTCACGGTGAACGCCTCGAACGTCGTCACCGGCCAGTGGTACATCCTGATCGCGGTCTTCGTCGGCGGCTTCGTCGGCTTCAAGAAGTGGCGCAAGTCCAACTGGGGTCGCCCGCAGTGGGACCGCCTGCGGCTGCGGATCCCGTTCAAGATCGGCCAGACGGTCCAAAAGATCGCGCTCGCACGCTGGTCCCGGACGTTCTCCGCCATGTACTCGGCGGGCGTGCCGATCATGCAGGCGATCGAGGTGACCGGCCAGACCGCCGGCAACGCAGTGCTCGAGGACGCGATGGAGTCGGTCATCGAGTCGGTCAAGTCCGGCGGCTCGATCGCCGCGCCGCTGAAGGACGTCCCGATCTTCCCGGCGATGGTCGCACAGATGATCGCCGTCGGCGAGGAGACGGGCAACCTCGACACGATGCTCACCAAGGTCGCGGACTTCTACGAGGACGAGGTGGCCGCGGCCATCAAGGCCCTCACCTCGATCCTCGAGCCGGTCATGATCGTGCTCGTGGGCGGCATCGTCGGCTTCATCGTCGTGGCGATGTACATGCCGATGTTCAAGGTCTACGACGCGATCCAGTAGCGACCGCAGTTCTTGAGGGTGCTCGAAGGCCGTCCACTTGGGCGGCCTTCGTCGTTGGAGCACAATGCCGCTCATGCCGGTTCCGCGTGCGAGCCGACCGTACATGCCGGACTACGGCATCCAGGGGGCCGACGAGGGCAGCGGCCTGCTGCCGTGGTCGTGGGCGGAGGAACGGCTGACCGCGTCGCGCAACTACTGGGTCACGAGCCTGTGGCCCGACGGCCGCCCGCACTCGATGCCGGTCTGGGGCGTGTGGGACGGGCAGGCGCTCTGGTTCAGCAGCGGCAACCGGTCCCGCAAGGCGCGCAACCTCGCCGCCGACCCGCGCTGTGTGGTCGCCACCGAGGATGCCAACGAGCCGGTGGTCGTCGAGGGCAGCGCCGAGGTCACCGAGGACCACGACGCGATCGCGGCCGTCGCCGAGCTCATGAACGCCAAGTACGGCGGCATCACGGCCGACTTCCTAGCGGCGAACGCGACGATCCGCGTCCGGCCGCACTGGGCGTTCGCGATCGCCCACGACGACTTCACCGGATCACCGACCCGCTGGGTCTTCGACTGAGCGCTGGCGCAGCAGGAACTCGAGCGTCGCGCGGTTGAAGGTCTCGGGGTCCTCGTGCAGCCCGGCGTGCGACAGGTGATCGAAGACCACCTGCTCACTCCCCGCGATCCCGCTCTTGAGCGGCTCGGCGAAGCGCGTGGAGCAGACAAGGTCCCGCGCACCGGAGGTCATCAGGGTCGGAAACGCGTCTGAGCGGGCGCCGAGCCGACCTGAAGGATCAGCCCGGCGCCGTGCGCTCAGCGGAAACGGACAGGATGGGTGAGCGCCTCGAGGAAGAGGTCGAGCGCCTTGCGCTTGCGGTGCGTGGTCATGACTGCAAGGTCCCACGCCGGCGGGTCCCAGTCAGTACGGACGGCGCGTGTTCGCACCACGGGCAGCCCGCATCCCACGGTGCGGCTCCCCGCCCCGTGTGGATCACCGTGTCATCCAGCGCAGCGTGAGCCCCGGGGAGCGCCGCAGGCGTAGCGAACCGCCTCGGCCGCGGGTCCGGCCGAGTACGAATGGGTGACGTAGCCTGACGTTGCGATGGGCACTCCCTGGGACGCCCGGACGTATGACTCGTCGAGCGAGCCGCAGCAGGCATGGGCGTCGGAGGTGCTCGCGCGCATCGAGGGAATCGCTCCGGACGCGAGGGTGTTGGACGTCGGCTGCGGGACCGGGCGCGTCACGGCGGCGCTGCTGGAGCTCGTGCCGCGAGGTCGCGTGTTGGCGCTGGACGCGTCGGCGGACATGGTGGAACTCGCGCGTGGGCGGCTCGGCGATCGCGCCGAGGTGTGGTGTCAGGACGTGCTCGACCTCGACCTCGACGAGCCCGTCGACGCGATCGTCTCGACGGCGGCGCTGCATTGGGTGACCGACCACGACCGCCTGTGGATGCGGCTCGCGCGGGCGCTGCGCCCCGGCGGGAGGCTCGAGGTCCAATGCGGAGGGCAGGGCAACATCGATCGCGTGCGAGAGGTGATCGAGGAGGTCGCGCGCGACGTCGCTCCGGAGCTCGTCGATTGGTCGCCGTGGGTCTTCGCCGGACCTGAGGAGACCGAGCGGCGTATGCAGCGCGCAGGCTTCACCGCGATCCGCTGCTGGTTGCGGGAGCGTCCGACGTATCCCGAGGACGTCGATGCGTTCGTGCGGACGTCGATCCTGCCGGCGCATCTCGCCCGCCTCCCCGCGGAGCGGCGAGAGCCGTTCGCCGCGGCGGTTGTCGCGCGGGTGCGACTGCCACTGGACTACGTACGCCTGAACGTGTCCGCAATCCTTGAACCGACGTGATGCCTAAGCGTGCGCCGGTGCCGGCTCGCGCCGCCACGCCCGCCCGAACGCCTGGATCATCTGCGGGTACACGATCAGGTGCCGGAACGGCTTGATCGCCGCCATGTAGGCGTTCCCGAGCGGACCGTTCGGCTTCACGTAGACGGCCATCTGGCCGCGGTAACCGCCGCTCTGGTCGGGGACCCAGCCGAGGTGCAGGACCCCGTGCATGGTCCGGTTGGCGATCTCCGCCGCCCACTCGTCGCCGGTCGCGTACAGCGGGGTGAAAGGGAGCGCCTCGTGGTCCGGGCCGGAGGGGGCGTCGCGCAGGTCGGCCGGCAACCGGTCGCGGAGCGTGGGCACCCTGGAGCCGAGGCCGGTGTCGGGGCCGTCCCATCCGAGCAGCGTTCCGAGCTTCCACCGGATCGCGAACAGCGCGCGGACGGCGGGGGAGGCACTTCGCGACGGGTCGAACGAGGCCATCAGCTCCACGAGCCGGGGGAAGTCGTCCGGGCCGCCGGGCGTCGGCAGCGCCCACACGTCCTCGAGCCGGAAGTCGCGGGTCAGGTCGTGGATACGCCAGGGCCGGGAGTTCTGTGCGGCGTTCGGGAGCCTCATTTCGCGCACCTCGTCCAATACTGGCATCTCGACGACCGGCCCAGCGCAACCGCAACCGGTCGGGGCTCCGCGGCGCCCTGGATCCGCGACCGGTTCGCCTGCACGCTGGATGCGCGCAGGCGTCATGCGCGGGCCGGCTGCGTCGCCACTGCGTCCGACGGGGCCCTTCGCGTCTCGGGCGCGTGCGCCTCGTCGCCCTGCCGCATCAGCCTCGCGACGATGACCGCGGCTGCGACGACGAGGACGCCGCTCACCGTGGCCGCAACCTGCAGGCCCTGCGTGAACGCCTCGCGGGCGGAGTCGAGGACGTCGGCGGCGAGCAGCGGCGGCAGCCGGTCGGCGACCTCGACCGCTCCGCCGAGCGTGTCGCTCGCGGTGGCGGCGGCGTCGCCGGAGATCGAGGCCGGGAGCGTGTCGGCAGCGCGGCCGCGGTAGACGGCGGTCCCGATCGTGCCGAGGATCGCGAGGCCGAGCGCGCCGCCGAGTTCCGAGCTGGTCTCGGAGATCCCGGACGCGGCGCCGGCTCGCTCCGGTGGCGCGCTGCCGACCGCGAGGTCGGCGGCCAGCGTGAACAGCGGCGCGAGGCCGACCGAGAGGATGACGATCCCGGCCACGAGGAGCCCCGGGCCGCCGGCCGCGCCCGCCTGGGTGAGCAGCGCGACGCCGACGATCGCGACGACGATCCCGCCGAGCATGACCACCGGGGGCCTGATCCGCGCGGCGAGCGGCGGCGTCAGCTGAGAGCCGACGACGAACGCCGCCGCGCCGGGGACGCTCCACAGCCCCGCCTCGAGCGGCGAGTAGCCGAGCACCAGCTGGAAGTACTGGGCGACGAAGACCTCGATGCCGAACACGACCGCGAACGCGAGCGTGTTCGCGCTCAGCGCCAGGCTGAAGGCGGGCCGGCGGAAGAGCCCCAGGTCGATCATCGGGTCGGCGAGGCGGCGCTGGCGGTCGACGAACGCGGCGCCGAGCGCGAGCCCGGCGAGGGCCGGCGCCACGCTCGCGACGCCGATGCCGTCCTTGGCGATCGCCTTGATGCCGTAGATCACGGCCAGGACGGCGACCAGCGACAGCGCCGCGCTCGCCAGGTCGAGCCGGCCCGGCTCGGGATCCTTGTACTCGGGCAGGAGCCGCGGGCCGATCGCCAGCAGCAGCGCCATCACCGGCACCGCCAGCAGGAAGACCGAGCCCCAGTGGAAGCTCTCGAGCAGGACACCGCCGACGAGCGGCCCGACGGCCGCGCCGACCGAGAAGCTCGTGACCCAGATCCCGATCGCGACGGTCCGCTGTCCGTCGTCCTCGAACATGTTGCGGATGAGCGACAGGGTCGAGGGCGCAAGCGTCGCCCCGGCGATGCCGAGCAGCGCGCGCGAGGCGATCAGCATCTCCGGGCTCGACGAGAACGCCGCGACCACCGAGGCGCCGCCGAACGCGCCGGCGCCGATCAGCAGCAGCCGGCGGCGGCCGATCCGATCACCCAGAGTCCCCATCGTGATCAGGAAGCCGGCGACGAGGAAGCCGTAGATGTCGACGATCCACAGCAGCTCGGTGCTGCTGGGATGCAGGTCGGCGCTCAGCGCGGGGACCGCGAGCGTGAGGACCGTGAGGTCCATGGCGTAGAGCAGGCAGGGCAGCGCGATGACCGCGAGGCCGATCCACTCCCGACGGGTCGCGCGCTGGGCGGTGTTCGAGTACATGCCCCCGCAGTTACAGCGGGAGCGCCAGGCGTTACGGATCTCGTCGAAAGTCGCGGAACGCGGCGATCAGCGAGGCGCGCGTCTCGGCCGAGATCGAGTCGCCGCCGAGGCCCTCGAGCGAGCCGGCGACGGTCTGCATCTGCGCGAGGTACTCGGTGCAGCCCGGGCAGGTCGCGAGGTGACGCTCCAGCCGCCGCGCCTCGGCGGCTGGCAGGGCGCCCTCGAGGTAGTCGGTGATGATCTCGACCTCCTCGGTGCAGGCGAGATCGTGCTCAGGCTCGTCGGTCATCCGCTTCTCTCTTCGCAGTGTCGCCGAACAGCTCCGCCGTTACGGCGTCGTAGTCGATCTCCTCGACCGCGCCGTAGTAGCTCTCGATCGCGTTCCGAACCCGGCTGCGCGCGCGGTGGAGCAGGATCCGCTGGTTCCCGGCCGAGATCTCGAGCGCCGCGGACACCTCCTCCGAGCTCCAGCCCTCGACGTCCCGCAGCGAGATCACGGTCCGCTGCGCGACGGGCAGCTCGGCGATCGCGGCGGCGATCACCTCGCGCGTCTCGCCCGCGAGCAGGCCCTCCTCGGGCGTCGGCCAACGCGCCGGCGCGATCGCCCAGTGGCCGGGGAACAGCTCGTGGTCGGCCGGGAGGAAGCGATCGGGGTCGACCGACGGCTCGCCGGTGTCCTCGGCCTCGGCGAGCGCCGAGAACGGCATGCTCCGCCGCTCACGGGCGCCGCTTCGCATCGCCACGTTGGTGAGGATGCGGAAGATCCATGTCTTGAGTGAGGAGCGGCCCTCGAAGCCGTCGATGCCGCGCATCACGGCGATCCAGGTCTCCTGCACGGCCTCCTCGGCGGCGGCGCGGCTCGGCACGTAGGCGAGCGCGACGCGGATCATCGCGGGGCTGTGACGGTCGACGATCGTCGCGAACGCGTCCGCCTCGCCGCGGCAGAGCGCCGCGATGAGCCCTTCGTCTTCGTTGCGTGCTATCGGCATCGCTCTCGGAACAGTGTTGCGAGGCGGCCGCGCGTACCCATATCGACGCACCCGTCGGCACTCGCGACGAGCTAGCCCTCGGGGTCCGATCCGGTCGCCGCCGGCCAGTACTTGGCGAGGTCCGTGATCGCCTCGCGCTACGTGGTGGTTCGCTGACGACCTTCTAGCCTTGCCGCGCGCAGGGATGAAGGGCCTGACGACACTCCTCGCCGTGGCGTGCCTGCTCGCGGCCGCTCCGCCGGCCGCGACGGACACGTGGACGGTCACGGCTCCCGGCCGCGAGGCGTACGCCACCGTGCGGACCGAGGGGGACGACGTCGTCGTGACCGCGAGGCTGGGCACGGGCACGCGCGTGATCACCGCCCGCGTCCGCGTCGGCCGCCCCGGGCGCGTCGACAGCCGCCGCCACACGGTGCACACGCGCTTCCGCACGCCGGTCGGCAAGCGCCGCGCCCACGAGCTCCATGCGCGCGTGCTGACGCTCGCGATGACGGGAGGCCGGCGGGTCGACGTCCTCGCCGCGCACGACGGCGTCGCCATCCGGGAGCGCAACGCCGGCGCTCCCGTGTACGCCGTGCCCGTCGGCGCGGACGGGCTGCTGCAGCGGTACCAGAGCAACTACGAGCGCCCGTACCGACACCTCGACGTCACGCAGGCGCGCGGCGACTACGGCTACCCGGCGCTGATCAACGACGGCGCCACGTACACGCTCCTGTCGGAGGCGGGCCTGCGCCGCGGCCAGGGCGCCGCGCACCTGACCGCCCGCTCCGGGCGCCTGCTCGTGACCGGCGCCGACCGCACGCGCGACGCCGGGATGAGCCCGTGGCGGTTCGCGGTGTTCGGGCCCCTCGGCCTGGTGGTCCGCTCGAGCCTGCCGCTGTCGCTCGGCCGTCCGTCGCAGATCGAGCACACCGGCTGGATCCGGCCCGGGCGCGTCGCCTGGTCGTGGTGGTCGGACGCCGCGAGCCCGGGCAGCCTCGCTCGCCAGCAGCAGTTCGTCGACGCGGCCGCCGCCCGCGGCTGGGAGTACGTGCTCGTCGACGAGGGCTGGAACGGGGAGTGGGTGCCGGAGCTCGTCCGCTACGCCGCCGCGCGCCAGGTCAAGATCCTGCTCTGGAGCGACTGGCACGACCTGCGCGATCCCGCCGACCGCGAGCGGCTGCTCCGCCGCTGGGCGCGTTGGGGCGTCGCCGGCGTCAAGGTCGACTTCCTGCAGTCCGACCGTCGGCGCCGGATCGCGGTCTACGACGCGATCGCCCGCGCCGCCGCGCGCCGGCGGCTGCTCGTCGACTTCCACGGCTGCACGCTCCCGCGCGGCATCCAGCGCACCTGGCCGAACGTGATGACGCTGGAGGCGGTGCGGGGCGCCGAGTACGCCCGGAACGGCGTCGTCCCGGCGACGCAGGACGTCAACCTCGTCTTCACCCGCAACGTCGTCGGCTCGATGGACTACACGCCGGTGACGTTCTCGGCGCCCGGCCGCACGACCAGCGCGGGCCACCAGCTCGCCCTCGCGGTCGCGTTCGAGTCCGGTCTCCAGCACCTCGCCGACACGCCCGAGAGCTACGCCGCGCGCCCGGCCGCCGACGACGTGCTGCGCGACCTGCCCGTCGCGTGGGACGACACCCGGCTGGTCGAGTGGTCGCTTGACAGCCAGGCGACGATCGCGCGCCGCCACGGCAGCGAGTGGTGGGTGGCGTCGCTGCGGGCGGGCCCCGCCGTCGCGGACGAGGTGGAGCTGAGCTTCCTCGAGCCCGGCCGCAGCTACCGCGCGACGATCACCGCAGACGACGGCGCCGACGGCCTTGCCGTGAGCGAGCAGGTCGTGACGTCAGCGGACCGGCTCACGGTGCCGACGGCCGCCGACGGCGGCTTCATCGTGCGACTGCGACCCTAGGGTTCGCCTCGTAGCGGGCGCGCCGCTTGGCCGCCTCGACCTCGCGATCCTTGGGCGGCGCCGTGGTCACGAGCTCGGCGAGCAGGCGCGACGTCGCGGCCGCGACGTCCTCGACCGCGCGGTCGAATGCCTCCTGGTTCGCGCGCGAGGGCTTCGTCGTGCCGCTGATCTTGCGGACGTACTGCAGCGCGGCGTCGCGGACCTCGTCCTCGGTCGCGGGCGGCTCGAAGTTGTGGAGCGGGCGGATGTTGCGGCACATGACTCCAGCGTAACGATGCCCGGCGCCCCAACATCCGCTGAGCCGCGCTCAGTGGCGGACGGGAGCGGGCGACCACTGGGC
>JBKOYW010000299.1:0-4996 GCA_046744275.1 Actinomycetota bacterium | reverse complement strand
GCGTCGCGTAGCACGAGCGCGGCGCGCTCGTGCTGGAGCTCGCGCTCCCCGAGCGGCAGCTCCTGGTAGACGGCGTCCCGCACCAGCGCGTGCACGAAGCCGAGCGGCACGTCGGGGCGCAGGATCTCCGCCCGCGCGAGCGCGCCGGTCGCATCCGCCACCCGTGCCTCGTCGAGGCCGGTCAGCGCGGCCACCGCCGGCAGCGACGCGCTCTCGGCGAGCACCGCGACCGCGCGCGCGACCTCGATCGCGTCGGGCGACAGCCGCGCGAGCCGCACGATCACCGTGCGCGAGACCGCCCGCGGGCCGATCTCGAGCACGACGTCGGCATGGGCGGCGTCCGGCCGCACGCCGTCGGTCTCGAGCGCTGTGAGGAGCTGGCGCAGGAACAGCGGGTTGCCGCCGGTGGCGCGATGGCAGGCGGTGCAGAACGGCTCCTCGGCGTTGTCGCCGAGCCGCTCGCGGACGAGCACGCGCACCGCCTCGGCGCTCAGCGGCACCGGGCGGATCGAGATCGTCGCCGGGTCGTGCGCGATCTCGCCCAGCAGCGCGACGTCTGTCCCCGGCTCGTTCGTGCGCACCGTGGTGGGCACGAGGATCGGCTGGCCCTCGAGCCGGCGGGCCAGGTAGGCGAGGAACCGCAGCGACGGGCGGTCGCACCAGTGCAGGTCATCGACGGCCAGCACCAGCGGGCGCTCGGCGGCGAGGTTGAGCGCGACCCAGAACAGCCCGTGCAGCGCCGCGAACGACACGTCGCCCTGCCCGTCGGGCGAGCCGAAGACCGTCGCGGCAGGCGCCGCGGCTCCTGCCAGCGCGCGTTCGTCGCCGGCCACGACCGCCTCGAAGAGCTGCCGCACGACGCCGAACGGAAACTCGCGTTCGAGCTCTGACCCGCGCGCCGCGAGCACGAGCGAGCCCGAGCCGGCCGCGCGGCGCCGCGCCTGCGCGAGCAGCGCGCTCTTGCCGATCCCGGCCGGACCCTCGATCAGCACGGCGCGGCCCTCGCCGCCCGGCGCGGCGTCGACCAGCGCCGCGAGTTGCGCGACCTCACGCTCGCGCTCGACCAGTTCCGTCATGGACGTCGGATCCTATGGGCGCTCGTGCTGCGCGACGACTCGCCTGACGGCCAGGTTCGCGCGCGGTTCCTCCTGCTCGGGCTCGAGGCCGAGCCCCAGTCCCTCCGGCGCGTGCAGGGCGAGCAGCTGGGCGTCGGCCGCCCGCCGGCCGGCCTGGTCGGCGAGCGAGACGGCGACCATCACCGCGAACGCCACCGGGACCGAGAGCACCGCGGGCTGGGTCAGCAGCGCCTCGACGGTCGGGTGCCCGCCCTCGATCGCCAGGCCGGTGAAGATCGCCCCGGTGGCGACCGCGGCTCCGGCCACGAGGCCGACGGCGGCGCCGCGCGCGGTCAGCCCCTCCCACCAGATCCCGAGCAGCAGCAGCGGGCAGAACGTGCTCGCAGCGAGCGCGAACGCCCACCCGACCAGCACCGAGATGTCGAGCCCGCGCGCCACCAGCGCGAGCGCCACCGGCGCCACCACCCCGCCGAGCGCGGCGAGCCGGAAGCGGCGGCGCCGCGCCCCGACCCCCGCCGCCCCGCCGCGCCAGAGGTCGAACGAGATCGTCCCCGCCACCGACACCATCAGCCCCGAGGCGGTCGACATGAACGCCGCGAACGCGCCCGCTGCCACGAGCGCGCCGAGCAGCTCTCCGCCGAGCCCGGGCCATGCCGCCTCCGGGAGCCGCAGCACGACCGAGTCGGTCTGCCCGGTCATGTACAGCTCCGGCACGAGCACGCGGCCGAGCATGCCGTACACGACCGGGAACGCGTAGAACATCGCCAGCAGTCCGAGTACGCGGACCGTGGTGCTGCGCGCCGCGGGGCCGTCCGGGTTCGTGTAGAAGCGGACGAGGATGTGCGGCAGGCCCATCGTGCCCAGGAACGTCGCCAGCAGCAGCGAGTAGACGAACACCGGCGACGTCGGGCCGCCGCTCTCCACCGGCCGCGCCCAGTCCTCGCCGGTCTGGGCCTCGATCCCGTCCGCCACCGGCACGACCGCGCCCGGCGGCAGTGCGATCTCGCCCGCCGGCAGCACGCGCTCCTCGTCCTCGGCCGCGCTCGCGGGCGCGCCGTCGACCGTGTAGTCCGTGGCCTCGGGGAACGTCACCCGCTGCGGCTCCGAGAGCTCCACCACGAGTCCGGCGTCGCCGGCGCGCGGGAGCTCCTGCCCGAACATCGCAGCCCGCTCGGGCAGCCCGCCGAGGTGCAGCAGCAGCAGGCACGCCGGCAGCGCGATCGCGAACGTCTTCGTCCAGTACTGGAAGGCCTGCACGTACGTGATCCCGCGCATGCCTCCGGACGCGACGTTGAGCGCGACGACGGCGCCGACCGCCAGCACGCCGACCCAGTACGGCGCGCCGGTGACCTCGCCGAGCGTGAGCCCGGCGCCCTTGAGCTGCGGGACGAGGTAGAAGCCCGCGATCAGCAGCACCACGACCGCCGCCAGCACGCGGATCCGCCGCGAGCGCAGCCGCGCCTCCGCGAAGTCCGAGATCGTGTAGGCGCCGAAGCGGCGCAGCGGGGCGGCGACGAACAGCAGCAGCGCCAGGTAGCCGGCGGTGAACCCGAGCGGCAGCCACAGCGCGCCGCTGCCGAGCTTCATTTGCAGCCCCGCGATCCCGAGGAACGACGCGGCGGACAGGTACTCGCCGGAGATCGCGGCGGCGTTCCACCACGGCGTGATCGCGCGCGAGGCGACGAACAGATCCGACGTCGTGCGCGCCAGGCGGACGCCGTAGAGGCCGAGCCCGATCGTCGCGCCCGTCACGGCCAGGATCGCGCCGATCGCGATCAATCGCGCGGCTCCACGAGGTCGCGGAACGACTCCTCGAGCGCGGCGGCGCGGCGGGCGTAAACCACCGCGATCGCGATGAAGAGCGGGAACGGCGGCCACGCGATGACGAAGATCGGCAGCGGCACGCCGAGCACGAACACGTCCTGGAGCCCCGGCAGCAGCAGGAGCGCGAGCGGCAGCGCGCCGATGATCCCGCCGAATGCCACCAGCGCCACCGAGCTCAGGCCGAGCTGCGAGCGGATCAGCCGCCGCAGGTACAGGCCGCCGTGGGCGGTCGCCTCCGCCAGCTCGTCCCGCGGCGTGCGCGCCACTACACGCCCAGCTTCCGGCGCAGCTCGCCGACCTGGCGCCGGGCGATCGGGACCTCGGCGCCGTCGGCCATCACGAGCACGGCGGTGCCGTTGAGGCGCGGGCGGACCTCGACCGCGCGCCGCAGGTTGACGACGAAGCCGCGGTGGACGCGGACGAAGCCGTGGCCCGCCCAGCGCTCCTCGAGGTCGGACAGCCGCGCGCGGACGAGGAAGCGGCCCTCGGAGCTGGCCACGCGCACGTAGTCGCCGTGCGCCTGCAGGTAGAGGACGGACGAGCGCGGGAGCAGCCGCGTACCGCCGCCGCGCAGCGCGTCGACGGCGAGCGTCTCGTCGTCGGCGGCGGCCTGCTCCTCCGGCGCCGCCCGGCGCGCCGCCCGCTCGATCGCCTCGTCGAGCCGGCGGCGCGATACCGGCTTGACCAGGTAGTCGACGGCGGCGACCTCGAACGCGCCGACCGCGGCGTCGTCGAACGCCGACACGAACACGATCGCCGGCGAGTGCTCGAACCGCCGCAGCACGCGCGCGAGCTCGAGCCCGCCGAGGCCCGGCATCCGCACGTCGAGGAACACCGCGTCGATCGCGGCGCCGTCGCCGAGCGCCACGAGCGCCTCCTCGGCCGACGCCGCCGACTCGACCCGGTCGACGGTGGGCGACGCCTCGAGCATGCGCACGAGATCCTCGAGCGCGGGCAGCTCGTCGTCGACCGCCAGCACCCTCACGCGGCGCGCACCCCGGCACGGAACTTCGGCAATGTCATCACCACCGTGGTTCCCCCTCCGTCCGCACGCTCCACCTGCAACCCGTAGCCCTCGCCGAACGTCGACTGCAGCCGTCCGTGTACGTTGCCCAGGCCGATCCCCGGACCCCGGCCGGCGAGCGCGTCGCGCACGCGCTCGGGGTCGACGCCCTCGCCGTCGTCGGACACGCGCAGCGCGACGTCGTTGCCCAGATCGATCCCCTCGATCGCCACCAGGCCGCCGTCCGGCTGGCGCTCGACGCCGTGGCGCACTGCGTTCTCGACCAGCGGCTGGAGCGAGAGGACCGGGAGCACGGCCTGCAGCACCTCGGGGTCGACCTGCACGCGCACCTTCAGCCGCTCGCCGAATCGCGCCTGCTCGAGCCGCAGGTACTTCTCGACGTAGCGCAGCTCGTCGGCCACCGTCACGTAGGCGCGCTGGCGCGCGAACGCGTAGCGGATGAACTCGGCGAACTCGGTCAGCAGCTCGCGCGCCTCCTCGGGGCGCGAGTGGATGAAGGAGGCGACGGCGGCGAGCGCGTTGTAGATGAAGTGCGGCGAGATCTGGGCGCGCAGGGCGCGCAGCTCGGCCCGCGCCAGCCGCTCGCCTTGGGCCTCCATCTCGCTCAGCTCGACCATCGCCGACACCAGCGCGGCGGCCTCGCCGACTACGCGCGTCTCCTCCAGCCGCAGCCGCCCGGGCCGGTCGTAGAGCGCCACCAGCGCGCCGACGCGCCGGTCCTGGACGACGAGGGGTGAAACGATCGCCGACCGCAGCGGGCAGCCGGCGTGCTCGCAGCGCAGCCGCGGCTCGACGCGCACGCGGTCGTCGCGGACCTCCCCGGCCAGCGCTGAGAGCGCGTCGCCGGGGCGGTGGTGGTCGGCGCCGAGGCCGTCGAACGCGAGCAGGTGCTCCGCATCGGCGAGCGCGATCGCCTCCGCGCCGGTGAGCGTTCGCAGGTGCGGCGCGGCGGCCGCGCTGCCCGCGTCGAGCCCGCGCCGCAGATGCGGCAGCAGCGACGTCGCGGCGTGCACGGCGCCCTGCATCGCCGAGCTCGACGGGTCCTGCACGCGCGGCGCGCGCACCAGTCGCC
>JBKOYW010000469.1:0-4406 GCA_046744275.1 Actinomycetota bacterium | reverse complement strand
GCTTCGAGGAGGTCGCCGCCGCATGGCGGGAGTTGGCGGGATCGGCCGAGGCGGACGCGCCCGACGGGCCGGCCGGCGCCGGGCCCGTGGCGGTCGGCGGCTTCGCGTTCGCCGACACCGGCGGCGAGGCGCCGCACTGGGCGGGGTTCGAGGCGGCCGATCTCATGGTCCCCGAGGTCGCTCTCGCGCGCCGCGGCGACGACGTGCGGCTCACGCTCGCCGACCTCGCGGCGCCGGACGACGTGCCTGATCAGCTCGCTGCCCGGCTCGAGGCGCGGGCAGGGGAGCTGCGCAACTCGGCGCTGCCGCTGCTTGACCCGGCGCCCGCGGGCCGCTTCCGGATCGCCTCCATCGCGCCGCCCGAGCACTACGAGGCGGCCGTGGCGCGCGCGGTCGAGCGGATCCGCGCGGACGACTTCGAGAAGATCGTGCTGGCGCGCGAGGTCGCCGTCCATGCGCCGGCCGACCTCGACGCGGCCGCCGTGTTCGGGGTGCTGCGGGCGGCGTTCGAGTCCTGCTACGTCTTCTGCGCCGGCCGCGGTGACGCCGCCTTCATCGCCGCCTCGCCCGAGCTGCTGGTCCGGCGCGAGGGGCTGCGGGCGTCGACCGTCGCGCTGGCCGGCTCGGCCCGCCGGTCGGCCGACCCGGCGGTCGACGACCACCTCGGCGAGCAGCTGCTGGGCTCCGAGAAGGACCGCGAGGAGCAGGCGATCGTCACCCGCCAGATCGCCCGGGCGTTGCGCCCGCACGCCGTCTGGGTCGCCGCGCCGGACGAGCCCGCGATCGTCAAGGTCGCGAACATCCAGCACCTCGCGACGCCGATCCGGGCGCAGCTCACACACCCGCGCAGCGCGATCGAGCTCGCCGGCCTGCTGCACCCGACGCCGGCCGTTGGCGGCGAGCCGCATGCGGCCGCGGCGCCGCGCATCCCGGCGCTCGAAGGGCTCGACCGCGGCTGGTACGCCGGGCCGGTCGGCTGGACGGACGCGAACGAGGACGGCGAGTTCTGCGTCGCGCTGCGCTGCGCGCTGCTTCGCGGGCGCGAGGCGCGGCTGTACGCGGGCGTCGGCGTCGTGCGCGACTCCGACCCGGCCGCCGAGCTGGCCGAGACCGAGGTCAAGCTCGGCGCGCTCCTGCCCGTGCTCAGCGGCTGAGCCGGCGCTTCCAGCGCTGCCGGGTGCGCTTGGCTCGCGTCTCGAGCGATCCACGCAGACCGCGGTGCTCGGGCAGCTCCCGCGCCTCCGCGGCGTCGATCGTCAACGTCACCCGCTTGTCGGTGATGCGCGCCACCTCGGGCGCATCGACGAAGCGGCGGCCGTCCGGCGTCGAGACGACGATGCCGTCGAAGATGTGCTCGCGCGCGTTGTCCTGCACGCGATACACGGTGCCGAGCAGCTCGCCGTCGGACGTGACCACCGGCGTGCCGCGCGGCAGGACCTTGTAGCCGATCTGATGGCCGTCGTCTTCGTCCACGGCGATTAGGGTAGGGCTAGCTCGGCGAGGCGAGCGACAGCGCGAACAGGCCGTCGTCGTCGGTGAACCACTCGGCGAGCTCGAGCCCGCAGGCCGCGTAGTCGGCCTCGACGCGGGCGCGGGTGAACTTGGCCGAGATCTCGGTCCGCAGCTCCTCGCCGCGCGCGAAGTCGACCTCGAGGTCGAGCGCCCCGATCGTCACGCGGCAGGCGCGGCGCGCCCGCAGGCGCATCTCGATCCACTCGTGGTCGGGATCGAAGAACGCGACGTGCTCGAACAGCTCGGTCGGGAAGTCCGCATCCAGCTCGCGGTTGAGCACGTGTAGGACGTTGCGGTTGAACTCCGCCGTCACGCCGGCGGCGTCGTCGTACGCAGCCTCCAGCACGTCGACGTCCTTGACGAGGTCGGTGCCGAGCAGGAGGTAGTCGCCCGCGGAGAGGAGGCCGGCGAGCGCGCGCAGGAAGCGCCGCCGGGCGCCTGGCGGGAAGTTGCCGATCGTGCCGCCGAGGAACGCGACGACGCGCGGGCGGCCGCGCTCGGGCGGCGGAACGGCGCGCAGGTGGCGCTCGAAGTCGCCGACGATGCCGTGGATCGCGAGGCCCGGGTACTCCTCGGACAGCGCCGCTGCGCAGTCGCGCACCGTCTGCTCGGCGACGTCGAACGGCACGTAACGCCACAGCGTGCCGGCGCGCTCCATGGCGTCGAGCAGCACCCGCGTCTTGGCCGCCGTGCCGGACCCGAGCTCGATGAGCTCGGCCATGCCGGTGCGGCGCACGATCGCGTCCGCGTAGCCGTCGAGGATCGCGCGCTCGGTGCGGGTCGGGTAGTACTCGGGCAGCTCGCAGATCCGGTCGAACAGCTCGGCGCCGCGTGCGTCGTAGAGGTGCTTGGGCGGCAGCTCCTTGAACGGCTTCGTCAGGCCGTCGAGGACGTCGTCCGGGAGCGCGCGCGGCGACTGGGCGCCGACGTGGACGTCGATCCGCAGCGTCGTCTCGCCGGTGCTCACGCGTCCCACGCCAGCCTCACGCCCGAGAAGATCTGACGGCGGTAGGGCCGGTCCCAGTTGCGGAACGTCGGCGTCGCGACGCGCGCCCGCGTCGCCCACGAGCCGCCGCGCAGCACCTTGTACTCGTCACCGAAGAAGACCTCGGAGTACTCGCGGTACGGGTGGGCCGTGAAGCCGTCGTAGCCGCGGAAGTCGGACGCCGTCCACTCCCACACGTCCCCGAGCATGCCCAGCGCGCCGCATGGCGATGCGCCGCCCGGGTAAGCGCCGGCCGGCGCCGGGCCGAGCATGCCCTGGTCGATGTTCGCGCGCCGCTCGTCGGCCGGCTCGTCGCCCCACGGGAGATCCCGGGCCTCGCCCGTCTCCTGGTCCCAGGTCGCCGCCTTCTCCCACTCCGCCTCGGTGGGGAGCCGCGCCTCGTGTGCGTTGGCCAGGGCGGCGGCCTCGAACCAGGAGACGTGCACCACGGGTTCGTCCGGGTCGATCGGCGCCCAGCCGTCCGTCGTCCAGCGGCGCCATTCGCCCGTGGACCCGCGGGCCCACCCGTCGGGGTGTGTGATGTCGTACTCCTCCTTCCACGCCCACGCCTCGTCGCTCCACCACGGGCGGCGCTCGTAGCCGCCGCCCTCGACGAAGCTCAGGAACGTCGCGTTGGTGATCGGCGTGCGGCCGATCCGAAACGCGGGCAGCTCGGTGCGGTGGCGCGGCCGCTCGTTGTCGTAGGCGAAGCGGCCTTCCGGCGCGCCGATCTCGCACGGCCCGGCCGGCACCTCGATCGACTCGAGGCCGGTGTGTCCACCGGGCGCCGCCGGGCGCTCGACGCGCGGGACGGCGGGGGCGGGGGAGAGGCGCGCAAGCTCGATCGCCTGCAGCATCGTCTCCTGGTGCTGGTCCTCGTGGCGGACGACCAGCTCGTGCAGGAACGAGCCGTCGCCGGGCACCCGCTCGCGCACGCTCTCGAGGTACGCGAGCGCCTGGGCGCGGTTGAGCAGCGGTAGGTCGCCGCGCACGGCGCGCGGCGTCTCGAAGGCGTCGTACATCGCCGCCAGCTCAGGCCGCGAGAGCGGCTCGCCGGCGTGGCGGTGCACGAGCCACAGCTCCTCGTAGGCCGCGATGTGGGCGAGATCCCACACCAGCGGACTCATGATCTCGGTGTGCTGGGTCTCGACGTCGGCGTCGCTCAGCGGTGCGACCAAGGCGAGGGTGCGCTCGCGCGCGTCGGCCAGGGCGGCTGAGACGGGAGGCGACGAGCGCATCCGACCCAAGGCTACAGAAGCGCTCTTACGAGCTTGTGAACCGCTTGGCCTTGCGCCACACCTCGACGACCTCGCGGACCGAGGCGGTGCGCCACGAGATCCGCGAGTCGAGCGGCCTGACGGCCAGCTCGAAGCGGCCCGACTCGAGCTGCTCGAGCTCGGTCACCAGCGCATGGAAGCGGCGGCCGCGCTTGTCGACCAGCACGATGTCACCGGCGCCGATGCCCTTGGACGTCGTCCGCCGCGAGGGCGGGTCGTCCTCGTGCGGAACGTCGATCAGCGTGCCCTGGTCCACGTCCGCCACGCTAGGGGTCGGCCCGGACGGACTCGAGCGCAAAGAGCGCGGCGCCGATGCAGCCCGCCCGGTCGCCGAGCGCGGCCGGCACGAGCGCCGGCATGCGCTGGAACGTGAGCCGGGCGCGGGTCCGCTCGGCCAGCGGGTCCAGCAGCGCCGCACCGGCCCTCGACAGCCCGCCGCCGATCACCACGGCCTCGGGCGCGAGCACGCCGGTGACCCATGCGAGCGCGCCGGCGAGCGCATCCAACGCCTCGTCCCACACGGCCCGGGCGTCCGGATCGCCGGCCTCGGCGGCGCGGAGGACGTCGGCGGCGCCGGACACGGTGCGGCCGGACCGGGCCGCGTAGCGGCGGGCGATCGCGGCGGCCGACGC
>JBKOYW010000344.1:0-5026 GCA_046744275.1 Actinomycetota bacterium | reverse complement strand
TAGCCTACCTCCTGGTCGGTGCGGTGGTCCTTGACCATCGTGTACGGATGCAGGACGTAGGAGCGGATCTGGGAGCCGAAGTTCACGTCCTGCGCCTCGCCGCGCTCGCGCGCGATCTCCTCCTGGCGCTCGCGCTCCGCGCGCTCGACAAGCTTCGAGCGCAGCATCGCCATCGCCGTCGCCTTGTTGGCCGACTGCGAGCGCTCGTTCTGGCACTGGACCACGATCCCGGTCGGCTTGTGGGTGATCCGCACCGCCGAGTCGGTCTTGTTGACGTGCTGGCCGCCGGCCCCGGACGCGCGGTACGTGTCGACCTGGAGGTCCTCGTCCTCGATCTCGACCTCGCCCGCGTCCTCCACCACCGGCGCGACCTCGACGCCCGCGAAGCTCGTCTGGCGGCGGTTGGCCGCGTCGAACGGGGACAGGCGCACGAGGCGGTGCACGCCCTTCTCGGCGCTGTACAGGCCGTACGCGTTCTCGCCCGAGGCGCGGAAGGTGGCGGACTTGATGCCGGCCTCCTCCCCCGGGCTCGCCTCCAGCAGTTCGACCCTGAAGCCGCGCCGCTCGGCCCAGCGCATCATCATCCGCAGCACCATCTCGGCCCAGTCCTGGGCGTCGGTCCCGCCCGCGCCTGCGTTGACGGTCACCAGCGCGTCGCCGGCGTCGTACTTGCCGGTGAACAGCCGCTCCTCCTCGAGCGCGGCGAGCCGCTGCTCGACCGAGGCCAGCGTCTCCTCCAGCTCGGAGGCGATCTCCTCGTCCTCCTCGGCGAGCTCGACGAGCCCATCGAGGTCGGCGGCGTCGGCCTGGAGCTTCGCGAACGTGTCCAGGCGGCGGCCGAGCCGCGAGTGTTCGGCGCCGACCCGCCCCGCGGCCTCCGGGTCTTCCCAGAAGCCCGGCTCGCCCATCTGCGTCTCGAGCGCGCCGAGGCGCTCCTTCAGGCCCGCCGGGTCAAAGGTAGTCCGCGAGCAGGGACAGCTGCTCGCGGATGGCGGCCAGGCGCTGCGGCATGGGCTGTGACGTGGAGGGGGTCGCCATGGCCCATGTGAGGCTACCGCAGCGCCTGGCCGGTTCTCTCTCACCCGCAGGGAGAGAGCTCTGAGGTCGCGGCGAGGACGACGCCGTTCGGGTCGGTGACCGTCGCTGTGGCGGCGACGGTCTCGCCGGGCGCCAGCAGGTCGAGGTCGAGCGAGCCCTCGTGGAGCCCGTTGGCGTCCGTGGTGACGTCGCGGGTCGCGACGAGATCGGGGGCCTCGCCGCGGCCGGAGGCATCGCATCCGTTGCTGACGTAGAACTCGAGCCGGTAGTCGGTCGAAGCCGCGCTGCGCAGCGCCCAGCTGACTCGGGACTTGGAGATCAGGAACGGGAACGGGTCGTCGGACCACTCGAAGACCAGCGCTCGGCCGGTGATCGTCGGATGGTTCTGGAGGCCGTTGGGACCGGCGTCGGGGTCCAGCAGGCCGTCGTTGAACGTGCGGCCGTCGGCCGCGAGGTCGATGCCGAGGTCGTCGTTGTCGTGGATCGAGTTGTTGGCGATCGAGTTGTCCTGGCCGGTTGCGACGGTCACGCCGTCGTCACCGTTGCCCGCGATCGTGTTCCGCTCGTCGTCGGGCTGCCCGACGTCGTTGTCGTCGCCGCCGTCGATCCGGACGCCGCTGAGGCCGTTGTCCTCGATCGTGTTGCCGGTGAGCCAGTTGCTGTCGGCGTTGGCGAGGTCGACCGGCTCGATCAGCACGCCGTCGTCCTCGTTGCCGGAGATCGTGTTGTCGATGATCGCGTTGAGGTGCGCGTCCTCGACGATGACGCCGGTCTCGTTCGGGACCGCGACGGTCGCGCCCGCGTCGAGGCCGATGACGTTGTCCTCGACGATGTTGTTGATCGGCGGCCCGAAGCCGTCGGCGTCGAACTTGACGCCGGCGACGCTGTTGCCGGACAGCAGGTTGTCCTCGATCACGTTGAAGCTGCTGTTGACGAGCACACCCTCGTCGTTGGGCAGCGCGGCGCCGCCCACGCCGTCCGTGCCGATCCGGTTGCCCTGGACGCGGTTGTTCTGACCGGCGGTCACCTCGACGCCGGCGTTGCTATTGCCCGAGATCACGTTGCGCGCCCCGTCGCCGGTACCGCCGACGAGGTTCGAGTTGCCATCGACCACGACGCCGTCGCTGTTGCCGAGATCGACGGTCATGCCGGCGTCGGTCCCGATCGCGTTGAACGTGATCGTGTTGCTCGTCCCGTCCACGAGGACGCCGGCGCCGTTGTTGCGGGAGCTCACGTTGCCGGTGGCGAGGTTCTGGTTGCCCGTGATCGAGACGCCGTCGCCGACGTTGCCGGGACCGGTGGCACCGGTCTCGTCGACGCCGACGTAGTTGCCCTCGACCCGGTTCTGGTTGCCGGCGATCGCGACGCCGTCCGCGTTGTTCTCGGCGATCACGTTGCGCCCGGCGACAGTCGCGTCGCCGACCCTGTTGTGGTTGCCGGTGATCGAAAGACCGTTGCCCGAGTTGCCGAGCCCGCCGCCGAACGGCAGCCCGAGGCGGTTCCCGAGCACGACGTTCTCGTCGCCGGCGATCGCGACGCCGTCGCCGTTCGACTCGGCGATCACACCGGCGGCGACGAGGTTCTGGTCCCCGGTGATCGCGACGCCGGTCGTCAGGTTCCAGAACCCGAGACTCGCGCCGGCCGCGTCGGTGCCGATGTAGTTGCCCTTCAGGCTGTTGCTGTCGCCGGTGACCTGGATCCCGTCGGCCGCCGCGGCGCCGGAGGACTCGTTCACCACGACCCCTTGGATCACGCTGTCGTCGGTGGCCAGCTCGAGCGCGCGCGTCGTATTGACCGCGTCGATCGTCACGACCGGCTGCCCTGCGGCGCCGGGCTGAGAGTAGCCGTCGAGGATCACGGGCGCGGTGAACGCGGACAGGTCGAACGCGGGCGTGATGGTCGTGCCCGCCGCCGGGAGGTTGAAGTGGATCACGCTGAGCCCGGCCCCCGCGTTCGCCTGGTTGATCGCGCTTCGCAGCGTGCCGGCGCCCGCGTTGGCGGAGCTGGTCACGTTGATCGCCGCCTGGGCGTCAGCGGCGGACGCGCCGACGCCCAGTGCGACGGCCGCCGCCGCGACTGCGCCGGGCAGCTTCTTGCTGAACATATCGTTCCCTTCGTGGGTGGGATGGGTCGAAGGGGATGACCCCGCCACCGCCACGCTTGTTGGCCGGTTGCGCCGCGGACTCGGCGCGTCAGCGCTGCAGCGCGTCCAGGAACGCGAGCGCCGACTCGCGCGCGCCCGTCGCGGGCGTGAGCGCGTAGAGCGCCCGCTGCGGCTGGGGGCCCTCGAGCGGCACGACCGCCACATCGTCGAACAGGCCGCCGACCAGCTCCGGCATCAGCGTCACGCCCAGGCCGGCGCGCACGATCCCGCGGGCGGCCAGCACGTCGCGGGTCACGAACGCGATCCGCGGCTCGAAGCCCACCGCCACGCACGCGCGGTAGATCAGGTGATCGCGCGAGGGCGCGGTCCACGTCTCGCCGGCCAGCTCGCGGAGGTGGATGCGCTCGCGCCCTGCGAGCGGGTGGTCGAGCGCGATGACCGCCAGCATCCGCTCGCCGCCCAGCTCGTGCCGCTCGGTGCCCTCGGGCCGTCGCGGCGGCGCCTCGGCGTCCTGGAAGCACATGGCGGCGTGCAGCGTCCCTGCGGCGACGGCCGCGCCGAGCTCCTCGCCCGATGCCTCGGTGGCCTCGACCTGCACCTCTGGGCGCAGCTCCCGCAGCCGCGCGATCGCCGCCGGGATGACCGAGGCGAGCGCGCTCGGGAACGCGCCGATCCGCAGGGTCTCACGGTCGGCCGCCGTGAGCTCGGCCACCTGTATGTCCGCCTGCGCGAGCCGGTCGGCGACGGCGTCGGCGTGGGCGAGCAGCAGCGCCCCGGCCTCGGTCGGCGTCGGCCCGCCCGGGCCGCGCTCGAGCAGCTTGACGCCGAGCTGGCGCTCGAGCGCCGAGATCTGCTGCGAGACGGCCGGCTGCGTGAGCGCCAGCGCGTCGCCGGCTCGTGAGAAGGACCCGCGGCGAGCGACCTCACGGAACGTCAGAAGGCGCCGGGGATCCATCGGCATGGCTTATAGCTTACGCCGAAGTATCAGCGAGGCGAATCGGCTAGGCGCCGTGGCACTTCTTGAACTTCTTGCCCGACCCGCACCAGCACGGGTCGTTGCGGCCGAGCTGCTCGTTCTCGTCGACGCGGCGCTGCTGGATCACCGGTGACGGCTCGTAGCCTTCCTCGCCGGGCTCGCCGAGGGCGCTCGGCTGGTCCTCCATAGTGCCGCCTGAGTACTGGAGAGCGGCCGCGCCCCCGCCCTGCTGCTGCGGGACCGCGCCGTCGCCGTTCTCGCCCTCGATCCGGACCTCGACGTTGTAGATCATCCGCGCGAAGTCGGACCAGATGGTGTTCATCAGGTCCTGGAACAGCGTGAACGCCTCGTTCTTGTAGGCGACGATCGGCTCGATCTGGGCGAACCCGCGCAGGTGGATGCCCTCGCGCAGGTAGTCCATGTCGTAGAGGTGCTCGCGCCAGCGCTGGTCGATGATCTGCAGGAGCAGGTAGCGCTCGAGCGCGCGCATCAGCTCGCCACCGAGCTCCTCCTCGCGCTCGTCGTAGAGCTTCTCGGCGTCCTCCGCCAGCAGCCGCTTGAGCTGCTCGCGGTCGACGGTCTCCTTGTCGATCTCCTCGGGCCCGAAGTCGACCTCGAAGATCTGGTCGAGCTGCGCCCACAGGGCGTCGAGGTCCCAGTCCTCGAGGTAGTCGCCGGGCGTGTACTCGTCAACGAGGCGGCCGATGACGTCGCCGATCGCGTCGCGCGCCACGGGGCCCATGTCGCGCCCCTCCAGCACCTCGTCCCGGTACTGGTAGACGATCTCGCGCTGCTGGTTCATGACGTCGTCGTACTCGAGGACGCGCTTGCGGATGAGGAAGTTCTGCTCCTCGACCTTGCGCTGGGCGCCCTCGATCTGCTTCGTCAGCATCTTGGCCTCGATCGGC
>JBKOYW010000115.1:0-8752 GCA_046744275.1 Actinomycetota bacterium | reverse complement strand
TCGAGCGCCAGGACCGCGCCGCCGTATCGGACCGTCACGTCCTGCACCTCGAGCAGGCCCATCCCTCTCTCCTCTCTTCCCGGTCGCCGTGGATGGCGACGAGGGCGGCAACGTATGGCCGGCCGCGTGGGCGAACCTCGGCACCGGCCCCTCAAGTTGGGACCGGTTCGTTGTCCTCGGCTGACAACGGCGCGGCGGGATGTGCGCCGGTGACAACGGCGACCGGCCTCGCTTCGGCATCCGCGCACGATGCGCACGCCGCGCGGCCGCGGTTAGGGTCGGGCGCGCGTGAACCTCGCCACGATCCTCATCGACACGGCGCACCGGCACCCGCAGCGAGAGGCGCTGCGGCGCGGGGGCCGCCGGGTCGGCTACGCGGAGCTCGATCGCGCGAGCGCGCACGTCGCGCAGCGCCTCGCGGCCGAGGGCATCCGGCCGGGCGACCGCGTCGCGCTGATGGTGCCGAACGTCCCGGAGTTCGTCGCCGCGTACTACGGGATCCTGCGCGCGGGCGCGATCGTCGTGCCGCTGGACATCGACATCAAGCGCGACGAGCTCCGCGCGTCGATCGCCGACGCCGACGCGGCGCTGCTGATCGCGTGGCGCGGGCTGCTCCGGACCGCGGACGAGTCGACGTGGCTGGTGGCGCCCGGGTCGTTCTTCGACGACGGCGCGCCGACCGCCGAGCCGGGTGCGGCGATCGAGCGCGACGCGGGCGACACCGCGGTGATCGTCTACACCTCAGGCACGACCGGGAAGCCGCGGGGTGCCGAGCTCACGCACGCGAACCTGACGTGCAACGCGCGTGTCACGGCGAAGCTGTTCGGCTTCGGGCCCGAGGACGCCGTGCTCGGGGCGCTGCCGCTTGCACACGCGTTCGGCCAGACGTGCACGCTGAACGCGGCGATGCTCACCGGCGCGCGGCTCGTGCTCGCGGAGCGGTTCGAGCCGCTCGACGGCGTCACGGTGCTCGTCGGTGTCCCGTCGATGTACGCGCGGCTGCTCGCGAGCGCCGCGGGCGAGCCGCTCTGCGCGCCCGCGCTGCGCATGTGCATCTCCGGCGGTGCGCCGCTGGCTCCCGCGCTGCTCGACGCGTGCGAGCGGATGTTCGGCACGCGGCTGCTCGAGGGCTACGGCCTGACCGAGACCTCGCCGGTCGCGTCGTTCAACCACCCGGGCGACGCGCGCCGGCCGGGCTCGATCGGGACGCCGATCGAGGGCGTTGAGATGCGCCTGCACGACGTCTCGCCGGAGGGCGTGGGCGAGATCGTCATCCGCGGGCACAACGTCATGAAGGGCTACTGGAAGCGCCCGGAGGACACGCGCGCCGTGCTGTCGGACGACGGCTGGCTGCGCACCGGCGACGTGGCGCGGGTCGACGACGACGGCGCGTTCTGGATCGTGGGGCGCGCGAAGGACCTGATCATCCGCGACGGGCGCAACGTCTACCCGCGCGAGATCGAGGACGTCCTGCACGGCCATCCCGACGTGCTCGAGGCCGCGGTGCTCGGCGTCCCGGACCCGCTGCTCGGAGAGGAGGTCGTCGCCTGCGTCCTCGTGTCGCGGACCGCGTCGGTGACCGAGGAGGAGCTGCGCGACTACGTGCGGGACCGCGTGGCGGAGTCCAAGTACCCGCGGCGCGTGTGGTTCGCCGCCGGCCTGCCGCACAGCGCCAGCGGCAAGCTGCTCAAGCGGGCGATCGTGATCCCGGCCGACATCGCCCAGGCGCGCGAGATCGCCGCGTGAGCGCGATGCTCGATCCGCCGTATGATCGGCCCTTGGAGCCCATTGCGTCCGACCCGCTCGCGGGCCTGATCGACGCGCTCACCGCACGCCGCGAGGAGGTCATCGAGAAGGGCCTGCACCGGATCCGCACCGAGATCCCGGAGTACCGCGCGATCGTCGACCCGGCCTTCGTCGAGGACGTGCGCCAGCACGTCGCGCTCCACCACGACGCGCTCATGCGCAGCGTCGCGGCCCGGCGCCCGCTCTCGCGCGAGGAGCTGTCGTTCATGCGCACGCGCGCGACGCGGCGCGTCGGGCGCATCCCGCTGGCGGCGTTCATGCAGGCGTTCCGGATCTACCAGGAGGAGTTCTGGGACGCGCTCCTGGCGAGCGCCGACAGCGAGCCGGCGCGCATCAGCGCGATGGAGGCGGCCGGCACGATCATCCGCTACATCAACGTCGCAGCCGCGGAGGCGGCGGAGGTCTACCTCGAGGCCGAGCGCCTCTTGCACGCCCAGGGCGAGCGCGTACGGCGCGACCTGCTCGAGGACCTGCTCGCCGGTCGAGCACCAGCGCCGGGCCCGAAGCTCACAGCGGCGCGCGCAGCCGGGCTGGTCCCGGGCGCCGAGTGCATCCTGATCGCGGCGCACCCGATCAGTGCGCCGCAGGACGAGCGGCAGCTGCGCCCGGCCGCCGTGGCGCTCACGCGCGCGATCGGCGCCGCGGTCGCCCCGGTCGCCGTCGTCCGGCACGAGGAGGTCGTGGTCGTCACGACCGTGGACCGCCCGGTCGAGGCGCTTATCGAGAGCCTCGAGACCGCGCAGGAACAGCTCGCCGGCGAAGGGATCGCGCTCGCGATCGGCGTCAGCACGCTGCACGACGGGCTCGAGCGGATGCCCGATGCCTACGAAGAGGCGGTCAGCGCGCTCGAGCGCGTGCGCGGCTCGGGCGGCGTCGTCGCGCTTCCCGCGCTCAGCGCTTTCGACTGCCTGGCACTGTTCGGCGTCGAGACTGCCCGCCGACGAATCCCGCCGAAGGTGCGCCAGTTCGTGGTCGACGACCTCGCGGAGGATCGCGTGCTGACGACGACGCTGCTCGAGTACGTCGCCGCCGACTTCAACACCAAGGTCGCCGCCGAGCGGCTGTACGTGCACCCGAACACAGCGCGCTACCGGCTCGGCAAGATCGAGGAACGCACGGGCTGCGACCTGCGACACGTCGCCGATGTGCTCGACCTCCTGATCGCGCTGCGCGTCCACGGCGCATAGCTCGCCGCCCTGACCGACCTCAGCGTGAGACGAGCTTCGAGAGCTCGTCGGCGCTGTAGGTGATTGCGAACGGCGAGCGGTCGGGCTCCAGAGCCTTTCCGTTCGCGAGTGGCCCGGCGTCGACGGCGTCGAAACCGAGGCGGTCGATGAGGCGCATCACCGCGCGGACGGCGACGCGGTCGTCGCCCGCGGCGCCGATGGCGATTCGGTTCGGCGCACCCTTCGAACGCCGGAGCTCGTCGAGCTCGTGGTACCCGAGCTGGTTGAGGCTCTTGACGACCCGCGCCGACGTGAAGCGCTCCTGCACGACCATGCTCGTGCCGGCCGGCGCCGCCGCGAGCTCGTCATCGACGCCGTCGACAGGCTCCCAGTAGTTCATGGCGTCGATGAGGATCTTGCCCGCGAACATGTCGCGCGGGAGCTCGCGGAAGCGGTGCGTGGGGACGGCCAGGACGATGACGTCGGCGTGGCGGACAGCCTCGTCGGTCGTGACGGCGCGGGCCCCCGGGGCGAGCACGTCGACGGTCAGCGCGATGTCGCCCGCGGGGCCCGATCCCGACATCGCGACGTCGTATCCGGCGGCGATCGCGGCGCGGGCAAGCGTCGTGCCGAGCTTGCCCGCACCGACGATGCCGAGGCGCACGTCGCCGAGCTCGCGAGCGGCGACGCCCACCAGGTCCTCTGTGCGGAGGTCGATCGCTTCGACCGGCATCGGGTCAGCTCCTGAGCCCGACTGCCGGCGCGTCGTCCTGCTCCGGCACCGTCGCAAGCAACTCGCGCACGCGCGGGATCACCTCCCGGCCGTAGAGGTCGATCGTGGCCAGTCGCTGCTCGTGGGGAACGCGCCCGAGCGCGTAGAGCAGGTCGAACCGGCTCAGCGACAGCGTCCGCATGACGGTCGCGATCCTCGTGGCGACGGTCTCCGGTGAGCCGACGTACATCGACCCGTGGTCGACCTCGGCGAGGAACTGCTCGTACGTCGGCGGCCGCCAGCCGCGCTCACGTGCCGCCCACTCGAACTGCTCCTTGTAGAACGGCCACTGGATCTCGATGGCTTCCTCGTCGGTCTCGGCGACGAACCCGAGCGAGTGCAGTCCGATCGGCAGCTGCGGCTTGCCCAGCTGCTCGAGGGCGCGCTTGTACAGCTCGACGTACGGCGCGAAGCGCTGTGGCCTGCCGGCGATGATCGCGAGCATCAGCGGCAGGCCGAACCGGGCGGCGCGCAGCACCGAGTTGGGGCTGCCGCCCACGCCCACCCAGGTGGGGATGTGCCCAGCGGGGATCGGCGGGCTCACGAGCTGGTCCTCGAGCGCCGAGCGGAAGTTCCCAGACCAGGTGACAGGCTGGTCGCGCAGCAGCCGCACGAGCAGGTCGAGCTTCTCCTCGAAGAGCTCCTCGTAGTCGGCGAGGTCGAACCCGAACAGCGGGAAGGAGTCCGTCAGCGAGCCGCGGCCGACGATCAGCTGCGCGCGGCCGTTCGAGACCGCGTCGAGTGTGGCGAAGTCGGTGTACAGCCGCACCGGGTCCTGGGTGCTCAGGACGGTCACGGCGGTGCCGAGCCGGAGGCGCTCCGTCCGGCCCGTGATCGCCGCGAGGACGACGTGATTCGCGGAGTCCATGAACTCCGTGCGGTAGTGCTCGCCGATGTTGAACGAGTCGATCCCGACCGACTCGGCGAGGACCGCCTCCTCGACGGCGTTGCGGATCACCTGATCGCCGTCGAGGGCCCGGCCGGCCGCGTCGACGGTGACGGGAAGGAACGTGTCGAGACCAAATTCGAGTGCTTGCGCCATGGTGTCTTCTCCCATGATTGTGGTTATCTACCACGATGGTATTTTACCACTATGGTAGGTGACCGCAAGTGCCCTAATCTGAGGCCATGACCGGAGCCGCGACCGCGCCCGACGAGGTGCCGATGTCGACGCTCCTGGCCGGGCTCGGCCGCGATGCGACCGCTCGCGTCCGTCGCGCCATTCGCCCACTCGGCCTCGGGGCGCAGCAATACCTCGTCCTCACGCAGCTCCAGGTGCTCAGGCAGACGAGCCAGGCGGAGCTCGCGCAGGCGCTCGGCATCGACCGCAGCAACCTCGCGACGATCGCCGCCGACCTCTGCGATCGCGGCCTCGCTGAGCGCACCCGCGACGAGGCCGACCGCCGGCGCTACGTCCTGCGCCTCAGCCAGTCCGGCGAGGAACTGCTGCGGCGCACCCAAGGCGCGATCGCGGCTGCCGAGGACGACCTCCTCGCCCCGCTCGACGGAGACGAACGGCAGCGGCTCTACACCCTCCTGCGTCGGGTCGCCGACGGCGTGGAGCTCTGCCCGACGGCCGACGACGTTGCCTGACGCCGGTGGGTCACGCGAACGCGCCTACCCCGGTGATGTCGCGCCCGACGATCAGCGCCTGCATCGTCTCCGTGCCCTCGAACGTGTGCAGCACCTCGATGTCGCTCATGTGCCGGATCACGTGGTTCTCGAGCAGGATCCCGTTGCCGCCGAGCAGGTCGCGCGCCTCGGCGATCACCTGGCGCGCCTTGCGGGTGTTGTTGAACTTGGCAAGCCCGGCGATCGTGTCGCTGACCCGGCCGGCGGCGGCGAGCCGGGCGAGCTGCATGCAGTAGAGCTGCATGCTCGTGACCTCGGCGAGCATCTTCACGAGCCGGTCCTGGACGATCTGGAAGCTCGCCAGCGGCCGCCCGAACTGGTGCCGCTGCTTGGCGTAGGTGAGCGCGATGTCGTAGGCGGCCATCGCGTGGCCGAGCGCTCCCCAAGCGACCGTACCGCGGGTCGTCACGAGCACGCGGCCGGCGTCTTTGAACGTGTGTGCGCCGGGCAGGCGCGCTGATTCGGGCACGCGGACGCCGTCGAGCCGGATGTCGGCCTGCCACACGGCCCGCGCGGCGCCCTTGCCGGCGATCACGGTCGCCTCGTAGCCGGGCGTGTCGGTCTCCACCAGGAAGCCCTTGACCTGTCTGTCCTCGGTCGAGCGCGCCCATACGACGGCGACGTCGGCGATCGTGCCGTTGCCGATCCAGCGCTTGGCGCCGTCGAGCACCCAGGTATCGCCCTCGCGGCGCGCGCTCGTCTCGAGCGCGACGGAGTCGGAGCCGTGGTCGGGCTCGGTCAGGGCGAACGCGCCGATCGCGTCGGGCAGCGCCATCGGCTCGATCCATCGGGCCTGCTGGTCCGGCGAGCCGAGCATCGCGATCGTCTTCATCGCGAGCCCGGTCTGGACGCCGAAGAACGTTCCGAGGCTGCGTCGCCGCGGTTGAGCTCCATGTGCACGAGGCCGAGCGCGAGCGGGCTCATGTCGTCGTTGAGCAGCTCGAGCTCGGCGAGCCGGCGCGCGAGCGGCCACGGGAACTCGGCCCGCTCCCAGTAGTCGTTGATCACCGGGAGCACCTCCTCGTCGACGAAGCGGCGCGCCCGCAGGAACGGCTCCCATTCGGCCTCGTCGAACTGCTCGCGGACGAGGAAGTGGTCGGTGACGAGTGCGGTGCCGAGCATCATGTGATCTCCGGGACCGCGAGCGCGTCGGCGATCGCGCGGTAGGCCTTGCGGTTGAAGATGAGGCCGATGTGACTTCCGGTCACCTCGACGCAGTCGGCGCCGGCGATGACGCTGCCGGGCCAGTGGACGACGCCGTCGCCCTTGGAGTAGACGCTCGTGAACCGCACCCGGTCGGTCGGGATCGGTGCCGCGAAGTCGCGCGCGAACGCGCAGGTGCAGTCCGCGGTCAGGCACTGCTCGGTCCGGCCGCGGCGCAGCGCGGCGACGCCGCAACGCGCGGCGATCACGGCAGCAAGAGTGGGCACGCTGATGCCGAACATCCGCTGCAGGTCGGCGCCGAGCGAGACCGCGTGCGAAACGCGGTCCGGCCGGCGGTGCGCGAGCGCGCGGGCGAAGTGGCCGCCGCGGCTGTGCCCGACCAAGGCCACGCGGCGCCCGTGCCGGCGGTGCAGCTGCTCGACGCGCAGCTCGACGCGCTCGAGGGCGCGGTCCGAGCAGTCGACGTTGGCGACGAACCCGCATGCGTACGGGCGGTGGCCGATCCGGCGCAGCCAGGTCGCGAGCACGAGCAGCGTCGGGTCGCCGGCCAGGAAGCCTGGCATCAGCACCACCGGCCGGCCGTCGCCGTGGGCGACGCCGCGGCCGAGCAGGACCGGGTCGACCGACAGGCGCGCGAGCTCGAGCGCCCAGCGCGACTCGGCCAGCGGCCGACCCCACCACCGCACGGGCTCACGCGGCGTGGACATAGCTTCCCGGCGCCTTCCCGCGCGCCTTGTGCGCGCGGCTGCCGAGCTTCGCCGGCGCGGCCTTGCGCTCGCCGGACCGCTCGGCCAGCCACGCGGTCCAGTCCGGCCACCAGCTGCCGGGGCGGACCGCTGCGCTGTCGAGCCAGTCCTCCGGCCGCTCGGGATGCTCGGCGGCCGTGCGGTAGCTCGCCCGGCTCTCGGCCTTCGGCGGGTTCACCAACGCCTGGATGTGCCCGCTCGTGGACAGTACGAAGCGCGTGTCGCCGCCGAGCAGGAGCGCGCTCCGGTAGGCGTTCTCCCACGGCACGAGGTGGTCGTTGAGTCCGGCGACGGCGTACGTGTCGACCCTCACCGCACTCAGGTCGACCGGCTCTCCGAGCACCTCGACGGCGCCCGCGCGTGTGAGCGAGTTCTCGAGCGCGATCCGCACGAAGTCGCGATGCAGGCCTGCCGCGAGGCGGACCGTGTCCTGGTTCCAGTACAGGACGTCGAACGCCGGCGGCCGGCGGCCCATCAGGTAGTTGTTGACGACGTAGCCCCAGATCAGGTCGTTCGGCCGCAGCCAGGCGAACACGCCGGCGAGCGCGCGGCCGTCAAGGTAGCCCTTGCGCGCGGACTCGGCGACCGCTGCCGCGGCGACCTCGCGGCCGGCGAGGGCCGACGCCGTCCCGGCTCGCGCGTTGTCGAGCGCGCACACGAGCAGCGTGAGGCTCGCGACGTCGCGCTCGGCGAGGTGCGCGAGCGCGCCCGCGCTGATGATCCCGCCCGAGCACGCCACTGTCAGGTGCACGGCCTGCGACTCGGCGATCTCGGCCGTCGCCGCGCGCACCTCGAGGACGGCCTCGGCGTACGTGTCGAGGTCCCAGTGCCCGTGCTCAGGGCCGGGGTTGCGCCAGGAGATCACGAACACCTGCTGGCCCTCGCGCAGCAGGTGCTCGACCAGGCTGCGTCCCGGCGCGAGGTCGAGCACGTAGAACTTGTTGATCGTCGGCGGGACGATCAACATCGGGACCTCGTGGACGTCGGGCGTGAGCGGCCGGTACTGGATGAGCTCGAAGACGTCGGTGCGCAGGACGACCGAGCCCGCGCTCGTCGCGAGGTTCTCACCGACGGAGAAGCTGCTGGTGTCGACGCTCGCGGGCAGCCGCGGGGAGCGCGAGACGTCGTGGACGAGCTGGCGGGCGCCGCGTCCCAGGTTCGTCCCGCCGTGGTCGACGATCTCGCGCAGGACGGCCGGGTTGGTCAGCGGGAAGTTCGTCGGCGCCAGCGCGTCGAGCACGTTGCCGGCCGCGAAGCGCGCCTGCCGCTCGTCGCGCCAGTCCAGCTCGGCGTCGGCGATCAGGCCGTCGACCGCGGCGCCCGCCGCGAGGTACGCCTGCAGCAGCCACCGCAGCAGCGGGTTGGTCTCCCAGGCGCGGTCGGCGAAGCGCCGGTCGCCTGCCGCGGGGCGCAGCTGCGAGCGCCCGGCCGCGACGCGTCCCAGCTCGGCGCCGAGCGTCGCGGCG
>JBKOYW010000526.1:0-5343 GCA_046744275.1 Actinomycetota bacterium | reverse complement strand
CGGGCGGGCCGCCCGGGCTGTCGGAGGCGGAGCCGCTGCCTGCGCCGCGCGCCGCGCTGCCACGCCGGCCCGATCGCCTCGCCGCGACGCTGACCGCCACGACACGCCGGCTGCGCGAGGCCGTGGAGCGGTGGGATCCCGCCGAGCCGGCGCCGCGTGAGGTCACCTACCTGGCGCTGCATCATCAGCGAATTCTGCGGCTGATGGCGGTTCGCCGCCGGCTCGGTGACACCACGCTGACGCGGCTGCCGCGCGATGTGCGCGGCGAGGCGCGCGACACGGTGCTCGGTCGCCGGCATCTGGCGGCGATTCCGCGCTCGCCGGGGCGGCTGCCGCGAGTGCGCGTCGCACGGGCCGCGCCGGCCGCCGAGCTGCGCCGCAACTACGTGGAAGCGCAGCGCCGCTTCGGCGTCCACTGGTCCACCCTGGCGGCCGTTAACTTCGTCGAGTCGGCGTTCGGACGGGTCCGCAGCGCCAGCGAGGCCGGCGCGCGCGGCCCGATGCAGTTCCTGCCGGCGACGTGGCGCGCGTACGGCATGGGCGGCGACATCGACGACCCACGCGACGCCATCCTGGCCGCAGCGAATTACCTGGGCCGGGCGGGTGCGCGCACCGACGTCGAGCGCGCGCTGTTCGCCTACAACCACTCGACGTCGTACGTGCGCGCGATCCGCCGCTTCGCCACGCGGATGCGGGCTGACGAGCGCGCGTTCCTTGCCTACTACGCCTGGCAGGTCTTCGTCCGCACGCCGGCCGGGATTCGCCAGCTCACCGGACCCGGCCGCGACCGACGCGCCTGACGCGGATCAACAACGATGTGGAGCCTCACTCAGTTGCGGCGCCGGACGGGGTGGATTGCTCCAGGCAACGTTCGAGCTCGAGCAGCGCCTCGGTGACCGGGAGCGGGTGTGTGGCGATTGCCAGGTGCTGGACGCCATCAATCTCGATGACGGGCCAGCCGGAGGCCCGTGCCTCGGCAGCGCTCGGCCCGTAGGGGGTGGCGCTCAGGAGCAGATAGGCGCATGGACGTCGGTTCGCCCACGTCGTGGTCCAGGGCGTCGGCGATGACGGGAAGCAGAAGGCCCGCCCCGCTGTGGCCGACGAGGACGATGCGCTGTCGAACGTGGCGCGTCGCGCTGCGGACCGCATCGACCACATCACGCCACTGAGGTTCGGGGACCCCGGCAACGCCGAGCAGCGACGGAACCACGGCGGCGCGCCCCCGCCGGTCAAGCTCGTGCGCAACGGGCAACCAGCTCGTCGGTCCAACAAGCGGACGATGCACCAGGACGAACGTCGACTCGTGCGCCGTTGACACCACCGGTGCAGTATGCCTTCGCGCGAGAGCGGTCCGTTATGCAGGAGCGACGTTTCCGCGGAACGCGTCAGGCCCACTGCCGCAATGCGCGATGGGCGACACCGACTTGGTCCGCTCGTCCGGTGTTCCGCCACGCGAAGGGCTGGCGCAAGAAACGGTCGTTCCGAGTCGTCTCGGCTCGGCCAGACCGGGATCCGGCAGATCGGCTCGAGGCGAAACGAGCCGGATCAGGGGTGGGCGGGCTCGAGGATCTCGGCGGAGGCTCGGGAAACCATCGCCTCGCCGCCAATGACGCCGACGCGCGTCACGTTGAAGTCCGACAGCTCCTCAGCAACCCATTGCGCCGCCAGCTCGTTGGAGGCCTCCGCCTGTTCGCGGTCGTGGAACAGGCTGATCGTCATGACCATGTCATTGCCGGTATCGATGGCGTGGTAGGCGACGAACCCCGGTTCTTGCGACAAGGCCTCGGCGAAGTCGCGGTCGACGCGGCGCATGACGGCGTCGACCGAGCCCGATCCGATGCGGTAGGTCCGCAGACTGGCATACATCCCCGTTCTCCCTTGATCGTGACGAAGGGCATTCACGCTACGCCCGAGGCGTGGGGGCCACAAGAGGGCCGTTGGCCTAGGAGATCACGGCGCGGGCGATCGGCATCGGCCGTGTCGCTGACGGCCGGATCGCTTGAGCGCAATTACGCAAACGACGCACTCACCGATGCGGGCCTGGCCGGGCGCGAGGCGCTTGGCGGCCGTTCTGCCCTTGCGGCGGCGCCGGCTGAGAAGCGCGCCTAGCGACTCCCGGGCGAGCTCGTCTTCAGCGGCGAGTCCACAGGAGCGCCGCGCGCGAGACGTCGCCGTTCGCGAACCGCGGCTGGTCGAACTCGACGGCAACGGGGCAGCCGACTCACCATACATTGCGACCATGGCGCCCACGACCGATACGCAACGCCTACGGTTCCGCGCCGTATTCGCGGAGCGAGAGCCCTCGCGGGCCGGGGTCGATCTCACGGACCTGGAATCGGCCTTTACCCAGCTCGACGCGCTATTCAAGGTCGCCTGGGCGATCAGCGATCCGGAAACGCTTCGTCTGGAGGCCGAGTTCAGTAGCCGCTTTCCGCACGGCAGCGGTGGCGAGGCGCTCGTTCTGCACCGCTTCCCGCCGTCGGTTCCGGCACCCCTCCCCGTTCTCCGATCACTTGCGATGCTGTCGCCTGTGGATCTCGTTGCGGAGATTCCCGACGAGTTCCTTTGGGGAGGCGGGGCCGTCGCGGCGCTGGGTGTCTTGGTCGAGCGCGTGCTCAATTTCCCGCTGCGGATCCAGGTACACCGAGAGAAGCTTCGCGCGGAGATGGCGGCTTGGGAAGCGGCGCGAACGAAGGGCGAGCTTCTGGTGATTGCCCGGCAAGCGGATGCGCTGAAGGCTCTGGGGGCTCCAAACCTCGAGATCCGGAGCGCGGAACTCCTCGACTCCGACACGGATCAAGATCATGGCGAGTCAGAGACGTAGTCGTTCACCTACACCACGCAGGCACACGTTCTGATGGACGAGCACGAACGCACTCTCGCAACGCTGGCTCCAGACGGGCGCCGCGCAATGCGCGATGAGCAGCACTCGGGGGACCATTTGTACTCGTCGTGAGCGGGTACCCCCGGGGTGGCGCTAGCCGGCGGCGAAGCGCCTGAGTTGCTCGCGGCCGTCGCCGATGATCGGTGTCCCGTGGGCGAGCAGGAGATGATCGAACTCAACCTCCGCGGCGAGCCTTGCGAAGCCGTCGCGTAGGCGCTGTTTCTCCGCCTCGGGGTCGTCGCCGAGCAAGAAGTCGGCGAAGAAGCCGAGGCCGTCGTAGTTGATGACGCCATCGGCGATCGCCACGGCGCGGTGACCGGGGATCTCGAGCGCCGTCTCGTCGGGCCACGTCTCGGAAATGGCGTGCGGGCGGATGCCGAAGCCCAGCTCGTCGCCGACGTCATATGGCTGCACCCGGTCGGCGGGCAGTTCGTGCATGCCCGTGCGCGGCGCGCGGATCGTCACGCCCAGTCGGTCCTGAAGTTCGAACGCCGAGCGCGTGTGGTGGCGGTTCGTAAGCAGGATCTCGCCGATCTGCCTGCCATCGAACCACTCCAGGCCCTCCGGCGGTGCAATCGGGTCGATGAGGACGCCTTCCTCCACGAGGTAGTGCGAGCCGGACTCCAGCCGCGCGCTCGGATGGCGCGCGGTCCAGTGCAAGACGCCCGGCAGGACCTCGCGGATGCGCTCCGCCACGGTGGAGACTATGACGACTTCGGCAGATGCGTACGGACTCCGCTGATCTGGTGAGCGGCGGTCGCCGGTGCGCGAGAGAGTAATGCGGATCATTGCTGCGTCGAGTTCCGTCGCGGCGCGCCTCAATCTCCGGGGATGTCTCAGCTCGTGCCCCGACCAGAGGGCGCCCGCTGCATGGCTACGACGGCCGGGTCGACGCCTGGCTCAGCGCACCCGCCGGGACGACCGCGACCACTCGCAACACGCGCTGCCGCCGCTACTGCATTGCGCGAAAGCGAGCGTCTCGCGACCGTCGCCGTCGCAGACGCCGGGACGGACGATCAGCGAGCGTCAGGGTCGACGATCCGCCGGCTATCGCATCTGCTCGATGCGATAGTGAGCAGGGCGTCCGTGCGACAGCGCCGCTTTCGTCGGCAGCAGATCAGGCCGGTGCCGTCGGCGCCGATCGTCGCGGACACGGATGCCGCATCAGGTCGCTGTATCAAATCCGCTGCGCCGCGCTCTGATCGGTAGGCGCCGCAAGCGCCGCTTTGCGAAACCCGATCACAGAGGCCGCCCGATGGCGCGTGCAGGTACCGAACTGGAGCAGGTGACCGCCAGCGTGCTGGCCGTCGGGCGCGACGAGAAGGGTCCAGGCGAGGCGGAACATCTGATCGATCTCGAATGTGTGGTCGCCGGTTGGCGTCGTTCTAGATGCCCAGTCGTTCGAGCACGGACGCGCAGCAGAAACGACTGGCCATGAGGGACCCGCGCCTTCGCGATTCGCTGACGTGCACGGTTACGGTTGGCCGCTACCAACTTGAGGTGGGTGCCCCGCCGGGCACGTTCATCTCATTGGCGGCTCAGCCGGAGGGCGCCGATGCACGACCGTTAGAGCTGGCGCTCCAGGACGGCGGCGACCATAAGAAGCACAGGAAGGTTGCTGTCGCCGATCTCCCCGCTGTGATCCACGACGCGTCCGGGGTGACGACGAAGGCGGAGAACGCCGTCGCACTTTTCCGGTCACTGGCAGACGGCAATGTTCTCGACCCGCAGCGGTTGAGCAGTGAGATTGACGCCCTGGTGGATCTCGTCGCGCGGCTCGACCGTCACGAGCGTTGGCGGGAAGCGCTCCAGGTGGCGCAGGCTCTTTCCGGGTTGCTCGCCTTGACCATGCGGTGGACGGACCTCGTCCGGTCCCTGAGCGTCGTGGTTCGCGCCGGGGAGAAGATCGGCGACTGGCCCGCAGTTGCGTGGGCGAATCACGAGCTCGGCACGCTCCATCTCGCCGTCGACGATGTTTGGAGCGCAGAGGACAAGCTTGGCAAGGCGCGCGAGATCAGACAGGAACATGACGATCGCCGCGGCCTGGCGGCGACCGACCGCAATCTCCAGGTCCACTGCCAGCAGCTGCGGCGGCTTCTACGTGATGGCGAGCTCACACGGCGGCAGCGAGGCCTGCGGCGCATCTCGCGCTACGGGATGCTGCTGGTGATTGTCGCCGCAACGCTTGTTCTTGCGGGAGCCTCGACCGCCGTTCTCGCCGGTAACGAGCAGGCTCCTCCGCCGCCCGGTCGGGTCGATCCGACGCCGGAGCCGTCGCCGGAGCCGTCGCCGGAGCCGTCGCCGGAGCCGTCGCCGGAGCCGTCGCCGGAGCCGTCGCCCGAGCCGTCGCCCGAGCCGACGCCCGACCTGGTCGACCCGCCGCCTTCGATCGATTAGGCGGCCCCCGGCCGCTCGAATTCCGCGCGGCGAACAGGATCCGACCGCACCTGGAGAGTGCC
>JBKOYW010000144.1:0-7963 GCA_046744275.1 Actinomycetota bacterium | reverse complement strand
GTTCAGGCCAGCGAAGGTGCCCGTGTTCTCGCTGACGCCGGGCTCTTTTTCGGCGATGAAGCAGGTGAAGCCTTTGTGGCGGGGGTCGGCCTGCGGGTCGGTCTTGACGAGCACGAACACGAGCGTCGAGAGCAGGCCGTTCGTGACCCACATCTTCTGGCCGTTGATCTCGTACGCGTCCCCGTCGACCCGCTTGGCGGACGTCTTGATCGCCTGCACGTCGGAGCCGAGCTCCGGCTCGGAGAGGCTGAACGCGGCGCGGATCTCGCCGGTCGCCATCTTGGGCAGGAGCCGCTGGCGCTGCTCGTCGGTGCCGAACTTCATCAGCAGGTAGGAGCCGATGAAGTGCGTGTTCACCACGCCTGAGATCGAGATCCAGCCGCGCGAGAGCTCCTCGACGATCATCGCGTAGGTCGTCAGGTCGAGCCCCATCCCGCCGTAGTCCTCGGGAATCGTGGTGCCGAACAGGCCGAGCTCCTTCATCTGCTCGACGATCGGCCCGGGGAACTCGTCCTCGTGGTCGTAGTGCTCGGCCTTGGGAAGGATCTGCTCGTCGACGAACTGGCGGACCATCGCGAGGATCGCCTTCTGCTCGTCGGTCTTCTCGTAGAACGGAGTGGCGAGGGCCATGGCGGCGAGGATACCTGCGGCCCGCGGGCCTCCGGGCCGGTTAGCCTTGCCCGCCGTGAACTTCGCTTCAGACGTGGTGGAGGCCGCGCCGCCGCGCAACCGGGCGCTCGTGGAGCTGGCCCGCGACGGGTCTCGGCGCGATTGGTCGTTCGCCGACGTTGCCGCCCGCGCCGCGGCCGTGGCGGCCCGCCTGGACGGCGAAGGGCTGCGCCGCGGCGACGTGGTGATGACGCTGGTCGGCAACCGGCCCGAGTGGGTGCTCGCGATGGTCGCCTGCTTCCGGCTCGGCCTCGTCGCCCTGCCGTGCACCGAGCAGCTGCGCCCCACGGACCTCGAGCTGCGCCTGCGGGTCGCCTCGCCGCGGCTCGTGGTGTGCGACGAGCGCAACGCGGAACTGCTGTCCGCGGCGGGCTGGGACGGGCCGACGTTGTGGGCGCCGTGGGGTGAGCTCCCGGACGCGCCGGCGCCGCCGCACGCCGACCTCGAGGCGGGCGACCCGTGTCTGATCACCTTCACCTCGGGCACCGCCGGCGAACCGAAGGCGGTGCAGCACGGACAGCGCTACCTCGCCGGGCAGATGCTGCAGGCGCGGCACTGGCTCGACGCCCGGCCCGGCGATCTCGTGTGGTGCACCGCCGCGTCGGGCTGGTCGAAGTCGGCCCGCAACGTGTTCGTCGCGCCCTGGCTGCGCGGCGCCGCGGCGCTCCTGCACGACGCGCGCTTCGACCCGCACGAGCGGCTCGAGCTGCTCGAGCGCGAGCGCGTCGACCTGCTGTGCATGGCGCCGACCGAGTACCGCGTGATCGCCAAGCGCGCGACGCTGCGCGGGCTGATCGACCTTCGCGGCGCAGTGTCGGCCGGCGAGGCGCTCAACCCGGAGGTGCTCGACGCCTGGCACGAGGCGACCAACGTCTGGATCCGCGACGGCTACGGCCAGACCGAAACCGGCCAGCTCACGGGGATGCCGATCGCGATCCCCGCGCGGCCCGGCTCGATGGGCATCCCGCTGCCGGGCGTTCGGCTCGACGTCGACGACGGCGAGCTGGTCGCCGACCCGGTGTCGATCCCCACCTTCTTCCTCGGCTACCTCGGCGAGCCGCCGCCGCCCGCCGGGCCGAGCGCGCTCTGGCGGACCGGCGATCGCGTCGAGCGCGACGAGCAGGGCTTCCTGCACTTCGTCGGCCGCACCGACGACGTGATCATCTCCGCCGGCTACCGGATCGGCCCGTTCGAGGTCGAGTCCGCACTCGTCTCGCACCCCGCCGTGGCCGAGGCTGCGGTGGTCGCAGCGCCCGACGACGAGCGAGGCAGCGTCGTCCGCGCTGTCGTCGTCCTGCGCGACGGCCACGATCCGTCGGACGCGCTCGCGAGCGAGCTCCAGGAGCACGTCAAGGAGCAGACCGCGCCGTACAAGTACCCGCGCATCGTCGACTTCGCCGCCGAGCTGCCCAAGACCGCGTCCGGCAAGGTCCGCCGCCAAGCCCTGCGCGAGGGCAGTAGCAGTTAGAAGGGCGAAGCCCGGTTACGGCGGGCCGGATGCCCGACGTCCCCATCAGGACGCGGTCCGGACGACCCGCGGAGCAACCTTTGCCACCCCCAACGACAGCGGGCCCGCCGTGAGGCGGGCCCGCTGTGAGGGGGTGGCGGATGGCGGTGGGTCAGGCCGCGTCCGCCGCGGCCGGGATCACTGGTCAGATGATCCTCGGAGGGGATATGCGCAACGTCCGTGTCGCTGGATGCATAGTGCGCCACCCCCGTTGGCGAAAGGTTGGCGTGACCTTGGCGCCGACTTGAACGAATGGCTGGTTAACCGCACCATTTGCGCGCCGAGGGCGCCGATACGCTGATCCGCATGACGACGATCGAGCCCGCCGCCGCCCGCATCGACCGCGACCGCGTCGCCGCGCTCTCCGAACGCCAGCGCGCGATCCATCGTGAGCGGACGGCCGCCTCGGGCCGGATGTTCGAGCGCGCCGCGGCCGTCATGCCCGGCGGAGTGCCGTCGCAGTTCCAGTCCGGCGACCCGTGGCCGGTGTACCTCGAGCGCGGCGAGAGCTCGCGCGTCTGGGATGTCGACGGGAACGAGTACCTGGACTTCCACAACGGCTTCGGCGTCATGTGCGTCGGCCACGCCAACCCCGTCATCGCCGCCGCCGTCAAGGCGCGGATGGACGACGGCAGCCACTTCGCCGCGCCGACCGAGGGCTCGATCGTCGTCGCCGAGGAGCTCAAGCGGCGCTGGGGCCTCCCCCACTGGCGCTTCACGAACTCCGGGACCGAGTCGACGATGGACGCGATCCACCTCGCGCGCGCGGCGAGCGGCCGCGACGTCATCGTCAAGATCGAGGGCACGTACCACGGGCACCACGACGCCGTCATGGTCTCGGTCAAGCCCCCGGCCGCTCAGATGGGCGACCGCGAGCGGCCCACCTCCGTCCCCTACGGTCTCGGCTACCCACACGGCATGACGTCGCTCACGCGCGTGGTGCCTTTCAACGACGCCGACGCGCTCGCCAAGCTGCTCGCCGAGCTCGACGGCCAGGTCGCCGGGCTGATCATGGAGCCGGCGATGATGAACGTGAACATCGTGCCGCCGCTCGCGGGCTACCTCGAGCGCGTGCGCGAGCTCACGCACGAGCACGGCGTCACGCTGATCTTCGACGAGGTCAAGACCGGCGCGGCGGTGGCCGCCGGCGGCGCCACCGAGCTCTACGGCGTCACGCCCGACGTCGTGTGCCTCGCCAAGGCGATCTGCGGCGGCCTGCCGGGCGGCGCGATCGGCATGACCGACGAGCTGGCCGAGCTGATCGCCGACGGTCGCGTCCGCCAGCAGGGCACCTTCAACGGCAACCCGCTGGTGATGGCGGCCGCGCAGGCGACGCTCACGGAGGTGCTCGACGCCACCGCCTACCAGCGCCTGCACGCCGCGAACAAGTCGCTGATGGCCGGCTGCGAGCGCGTGATCGCCGAGTACGGCCTGCCGGCGCACACGGTCGGCATGGGCTCGAAGGGCTGCGTGGTGTTCGCCACCGAGCCGGTCCGCGAGTACCGCGACTACCTCACGAAGATCCACCACGACCTGACCGACCTGGCGTGGCTCTACCACATGAACAACGGGATCTTCATGACCCCGGGGCAGGACGAAGAGTGGACGCTGTCGGTGCTGCACACCGAGGCGGATCTCGCGCGCTACGTCGAGGTGTTCGAGGCCTTCGCGCGCGACGTGACGTCGGCCGGGTAGCCCGCCGCCGGCAGGTGGCTCATCGCGTGCTCGGCCATCGCGGTGATGGTCAGGCTCGGGTTCACGCCGACATTGGCGGGAACCGCCGCGCCGTCGCACACGAGCAGGTTCTCGTAGCCGAACACGCGCTGGCGGGCGTCGACCACGCCGGTTGACTCGTCGGCGCCGATCACGGCGCCGCCGAGCACGTGCGCGGTCGTCGCGATGTTCGCGACCGCCTCCATCAGCGCCGTCTGCGCGATCCCGCCGGTCCGCCGCGCGAGCCACGCGGCGAACTCGTTCGCGATCGGGATGAAGGTCGGGATCGGCCGCTCGGGGTCCTGCGCCGTCTGGAGCCGCACGCTGCGGCGGGTGCGATGGGCCCGCAGCGCGATGGCGTTGTCGAGCGTCTGCATCACGAGCACGATGATCGTGCGACGCGACCAGCCCCGCGGGTTGAACAGCTTCAGGAACGTGAGCGGGTGCCGCGCGGCCGCCCCGGCAAGCTTGAGCGGCCGCGTCACGCGCGTTCCGTCACCCACCAGGACCGTGTAGAGCGCGCTCATCGAGTCCGCCGCGTCGCCGTAGACGACGGTCTCGATGTGGGTGTCGGGATCCGGGTAGATCGAGCCGGTGATCGCCACCCGGCGCTGGATGTCCGGCGCGTCGGGCGGCACGGTGACGGCGAGGATCGCCTCCGAGTTCGTGCGGACGAGCTCCCCGATCCGGTCCGACAGCCGCGGCAGCGAGCCGTGCATCCGGCACGACGCGAGCAGCTTGTTGGTGCCCAGCGCACCGGCCGCGAACACCACGCCGCGCGCCGTGAACGTGCGCCGGCGACGCCGGAACCAGGCGCCGGGATGCTCGGTCGTGACCTCGTAGCCCTCGGAGCCGTCGGGCGCGCCGATCGGCTTGACGTCGACCACCATCCGCTCCGGGAGCACCTCGGCCCCGGCGCGCTCGGCCAGCCACAGGTAGTTCTTGACGAGCGTGTTCTTCGCCCCGTGGGGACAGCCGATCATGCACCGCCCGCAGCGCATGCACGCGGTGCGGTCCGGCCCGGCTCCGCCGAAGAACGGGTCGGGGATCGTCTCCCCCGGCTTGCCGTCCAGCAGCACGCCGACGCGCGTCTTCGCGTATGTGTCCTCGACGCCGATCTCGCGCGCGAACTCGCGCAGCAGGTCATCCGCCGGGTCGTCCTGGTCGTAGGCGACGACGCCGAGCATCCGCTCGGCCTCGTCGTAGTGCGGGGCGAGCGCGGCCTCCCAGTCGGCCAGGCCGGCCCACTGCGGATCCTCGTAGAAGCGCCGCCGCGCGCGGTAGAGCGTGTTCGCATAGCCGAGCGAACCGCCGCCGACCCCGGAGCCGCTGACGATCGCGACGTCCTTGAACGTCGACATCCGGAAGATCCCGCGCATCCCGAGCTTCGGCATCCAGAAGTAGCGCCGGAGGTCCCAGGTCGAGCGCGGGAAGTCGTCGTCTCCGAACCGCTTCCCGCACTCGAGCACGCCGACCGAGTAGCCCTTCTCGCGCAGCCGCAGCGCCGAGACACTGCCGCCGAAGCCCGATCCGATGACCAGCCAGTCGTAGTCGTGGGCCATCACCGGTCCACTGTACCGGCAAAGGTGACGGGGGCGTCAGGTTTTCAGCCCGGATCCACCGATGAACCGTGGATGCCTCGGCGCCGTGGGGATCGGTGGATCCGGGCTTACGGTTTCCATTTCGCCATGGCCTCCTGGAAGGTCGGGACCTTCAGTGCCTCCACGGGCAGTGGATCGAGGTCGTCGCGCGGCCGGAGACCGTCGAGCACGATGGCGAGATAGCGCTTGTAGAGGTCGGGCTCGACGTCGCGACCGAAGTCGACGATCGTGTTGAGCATGAAGTTGATGAGCGGGACGTCGCTCGTGGAGAGGTCGCTGCGGACCACGCCGGCCGCCACGGCCCGCCGCACGAGCTTGGTGACCACCGGCGCGATCGCCCGCCGCGCGTGGGCGACGCGCTCGCGGCCGCGGCCGGCCGAGAAAAGCACGTCCTTGAGCCCGCGGTCGGTGGCCTGGAGCGCGAGCGCGCGCTCGAAGTAGCCGGTGAGCCCGGCCCACGGATCGGGGTCCTCGAGGCACTCCTCGGCGATCGCGGCCAGCTCGCCGATCCGGTCGACCATCAGCGCCTCGATCAGCGCGTCCTTGTTGGGGAACCGCCGGTAGGCCGTCCCGGTGCCGACGCCGGCGTGGCGCGCGACCTCGTCGAGCGTCACGTCGAGCCCGCGGGTCGCGAATAGGTCCTTGGCGGCGGCGAGCAGCCGCAGGCGGTTGCGCTCCGCGTCGGCGCGCAGCGGGACGATCCCGGGCTCGGTCATGTGCTTCTCATCCTAGAGACTGGAGATGACGTCTCCACTTGTGATACCGTAACCGGAGACTCCCTCTCCATATTGGAGGTCCTCCCCACATGCCCCCTATGACAGACCCACATCACGACCGCCGGTGGCTGATCCTCGCCGTCATCGGCATCGCCCAGCTGCTGGTCGTGCTGGACGTGACGATCGTGAACATCGCGCTCCCGTCGGCGCAGCAGGACCTGGGCTTCTCCGACGACGATCGCCAGTGGATCATCACGGCCTACGCGCTCGCCTTCGGCAGCCTGCTGCTGCTCGGCGGCCGGATCGCCGACCTGTTCGGCCGCAAATGGACGTTCATCGCGGGCCTGATCGGCTTCGCCGGGGCGTCGGCGCTCGGTGGTGCAGCCCAGAGCTTCGGCCTGCTCGTCGGCGCCCGCGCGCTCCAGGGCGCCTTCGGCGCGATGCTCGCGCCCGCCGCGCTGTCACTGCTGGCGACGACGTTCACCGATCCCGCCGAGCGCGGCAAGGCGTTCGGCGTCTACGGCGCGATCGCCGGCGCGGGCGGCGCGTTCGGTCTCCTGCTCGGCGGCGCGCTGACCGAGGTGCTCGACTGGCGCTGGTGCCTGTACGTCTCGATCCTGTTCGCGGTCCCCGCCGCGATCGCGGGCCTGCGGCTCCTGCACCACGTGCCCGCTCCGGAGCGGCCGCGGCTCGACATCCCCGGCACGGTCGTCGCGTCCTCCGGCCTGTTCGCGCTCGTGTTCGGCATGTCGCGGGCCCAGACCGACGGCTGGGGCGACCCGGTCACGCTCGTCTTCCTGGGCGCGAGCGCCGTCCTGCTGACGGCGTTCGTCGCGCTCCAGCGGCGCGTCGCGAACCCGCTGCTCCCGCTGCGGGTTGTCACCGACCGCAACCGCGGCGGCTCGTTCCTGGCGATCGCCACGGCGGGCGCCGGCATCTTCGGCGTCTTCCTGTTCCTGACGTTCTACCTGCAGAACACGAAGGGCCTGACACCGCTCGAGACCGGGCTCGCGTTCCTGCCGATGAACTTCTCGATCATCGTCACCGCGACGCTCGTGAACACGAAGATCCTCGCCCGCACGGGCCCGCGGCCGCTGGTGCCGACCGGGATGCTGCTCGCGTCGCTCGGGATGGTGTTGCTCACGCGGATCGGCGTCGACACCGCGTACGCCTCGCACGTCCTGCCGTCGCTGATCCTGATCGGCGTGGGCTTCGGGCTGACCATTGCGCCGTCGTTCGCGACCGCCACGCTCGGGGTCCCGCGCCACGACAGCGGGGTCGCGTCGGCGATGGTCAACACGTCGCAGCAGGTCGGCGGCTCGATCGGGACCGCGCTCCTCAGCACGCTTGCGGTGTCGGCCACGACCGACTACATCGCGATCCACGGGCCGGTGGCGCAGGCGGCGGTCGAGGGGTACGTGACCGCGTTCTGGTGGGCCGCCGCGATCTTCGCGGTCGGCGCGCTGGCCACCGGCGCGCTCTTGCGCTCCGGCGTGCGTGTCCCGGCGCACGCGGCGGCCGAGCCCGTGGCGGCATAGGGTTCGGCGATCGCGGGGCGGCTGACACCACGATGAGCGGCGGCGGCGACATCGCCGTCCGCCTGGCGGAGCCGGCCGACGCCGACGCGGTCGGCCGGCTCCTGTACGACTTCAACCGCGAGTTCGACGAGCCCACGCCAGGCGCGGACGCGATTGCCGATCGCGTCCGCGCAGTGCTCGCCGACGGCCGGACCACAGTGCTGCTGGGCGAGCCGGGAC
>JBKOYW010000514.1:0-21909 GCA_046744275.1 Actinomycetota bacterium | reverse complement strand
GCGAGCGCCATGGCTCGCTGCGCCCACTCGATCGCCTCGCGGCCCCGCAGACGGGAGGTGGCCAAGAAGGCGCTCCGCTGGGCGATCGTCGCTGACAGCCTGGCGTCGTCGACGAGCTCGCGCCGTTCCCAAGCGCGTGTCAACAGCCCGTGCGCGGCCTCCAGATCGCCGGCGAACATGGCGAGGTAGGCGAGCACGCCGTCTCGTCGGGGACCTTCGGCGAACCCCGTCTGCTCGGCGAGTCGCCGCGCCGAGGCCCCGTCGCCCGAGTACAGCATCGCCTCGATCGCCTCCAGGGCGAGCCGCTCCCGATCAGCGGGCACGGGCGTGAGCCGGCTTGCCGCGATCAGGCTCGACACGGCGCTCGACCACGCACCGCGCGACATCTCGTCGTGCGCGTGTGCCTCGAGGTCCGCGAGCAGCGCGTCGTTGGTGGTTATCGCTGCTTCAACGCGGTGGCGCATCGCTGTCGCCGCGTCAGTGGCCAGATGCGCTGCGCTGGTGTTGAGCGCGGAGCGTCGCGCCTTCGGCAGGGCGTCGTAGACGGCCGCCCGGACGAGCGGATGTGAGAACTCGACGAACGCGCCGCTTGCGCCGTCGTCGACGCGAACCAATGCACTGTCGATCGCGACATCGAGCGTCGCGAGGGGATCGTCGAGGCCGGCCAGCTCGACCACAGCGTGCAGCGGTGCACGCACGCCCAGCACCGCGGCGGCCTCGACCAAGGTGACGACGTCGCTCGCGCAGCGGTCGAGGTGCTGGCGCACCAGTTGCGCGTACGACTCCGGTACCGGCAGCGGACGTGGCTCGTGCGGCCAGCTTTCATCGTCCGGGAGCTCCCGAAGCACCGCACGGGCGTACAGCGGGCTGCCGCGCGTGTGCTCCCAGAGGCGACCGGCTGCGTCCGGCGTCACGGCGACCCCGAGTGCCAACGCGAGTTCGGAGATGTGCGAGGGGGCGAGCGGCCCGAGTGTGAGGACGCCCCCGGTCGACCCGGCGGCGATCTTGCGCCATCCCTCGGGGAGCGTGTCCTCCGTGGTCCCACGCACGACCAACAGGACGACGGCCCGGCTCGCGAGCAGCCGGCGCGCGGCGAAGAGCAGAGCGCGCAGCGACTCGGCGTCGATCAGGTGCGCGTCATCGACGAGGACGACACATGGGGCATGGTCGGCACCGGAGCTGATGAGCTCCAGGAGCTCGAGGCCGACCGCGACATGGCGGCCGGAGGGCAGGGCCGCGCTGCGGCGACCATCGCTGCGGAGTAGCTGGTCCACCATCGCGAACGGCACGTGCGACTCGGATTCGTCGCCGCTCGCGCGCAGGATCCGGGTCTCCGGCAGCTCGGACAGAAAGCGCTGGACGAGCGTCGTCTTGCCGATGCCGGCCTCACCCTCGACCAGAAGGATCTGCGAATGCCCAGCCGACGCGTTGCCGTATGCATCGTGAAGTGACCGAAGCTCGTCCTGCCGGCCTACGAAGACGGACGTCGACGCAATCGCCACGGCTGCAACTCTTACCACCCATCACTGCGTACGTGGCCTAGACGCGCTCGGCAGCGTGCGCTACCGCGCTCTCGGTGTGCGCAGCGATGCGACTGGCACACCTACGGGCTTCATAGGGTCGGCCCACTCCGGGAGTGCGGCGGAGCCGCGCCGGCGACGCGCGGTCGGGGTCCGAGGCCTCAGCCCTTCACAGCGCCGGCGGTCAGCCCGGCGACGATTCGGCGCTGGAAGAGCATCACCATCAGGACGATGGGGACGGTGACGACGATCGCGGCAGCGGCGATCGAGCCGGTCGGCTGCGTGAACTGGGACGCGCCGGGGAAGAGGGCGATCGCGGCGGGCACGGTCTGCGCAGCCGAGGTTGCGGTCAGCGCGAAGGCGAACACGAAGTCGTTCCAGGCGAAGATGAAGACGAGGCTCAGGGTGGTGAACACGCCGGGGGCGGCGAGCGGGAGGATGACGCGCACGAGGGCTTGGCGCGGGGTTGCGCCGTCGACCTCCGCGGCCTCCTCGAGCTCGGGTGGGATCTCGCGGAAGAAGGCGGAGAGGGTGTAGATCGCCAGCGGCAGCGTGAACGTCATGTACGGGATGATCAGGCCGGGCCAGGTGTTGAACAGGCCGAGGTCGCGCCACATGTCGAACAGCGGGCCGACGATTGAGATCGGTGGGAACATGACGATCGCGAGCGCGGCGGTGAGCAGCGCGCGCTTGCCTGGGAAGTCGAGGCGGGCGATCGCGTACGCCGCCATCGTGGCGAGGGTGACCGCGATGATCGTTGAGATCAGCCCGATCCCGATCGAGTTGACCAGGGCGCGCGTGAAGATGCTCTGCCCGAAGATCCCCTTGTAGTTCTCGAGCGACCACGACGAGGGGATCAGCCGGCCGTCGCCGATCGTCGCCGGCGACTTGAGCGACAGCATCAGCAGCCAGAAGACCGGGAACAGCGCTGTGACGAGCACGACGAGGTTCGCCGTGCCCCAGCCGAAGAGGTGCCGTCGTTGCATGTCAGCTCTCCCCTCGCTGCTGGGCCAAGGACGTGCCGAACCCCTTGACGAACACCCACGCGATCAGCACGACGCAGAGGAAGATCAGGACCGAGATCGCCGAGCCGACGCCGAGGTTCAGGCGCGTGAGCAGCTCGTTGTAGTTGAGCACCGAGACGGTCTCGACGTTCGGGTTGTTGCCTGCGGAGATGATGTAGACCGAGTCGAAGATCCGGAAGGCGTCGAGCGTGCGGAACAGCAGTGCGACGAGGAGCGCGGGCTTCATCAGCGGGATCGTGATCCGCCAGAACCGCTGCCGAGCGCTCGCGCCGTCGACCTTCGCCGCCTCCTGCAGCTCGTTCGGGACGAGCGTGAGCCCGGCCAGCAGCAGCAGCGCCATGAACGGCGTCGTCTTCCACACCTCGGTGAGGACGACGACGACGTAGTTCCAGAACGGCTCGGTGGTCGCCGTCGGGTCGAACGTCCAGCCGAACAGCTTGGGCACGAAGCCGCCCTCGGCCGACGACCATGCGAACCGCCACGCGAACGCCGCGACGACCGTGATGATCCCGTACGGGACCAGCGCCGACGTGCGCACCAGCCCCCGCCCGAAGATCGCGCGGTGCATCACCAGCGCGAGCAGCATCCCGAGCGTGAGCTCGATCGACACCGACAGGACGGTGATGAGGACCGTGTGGAACACGTCGCGCCACCACAGGCCGGCGGTGAGCACGGTGATGTAGTTGTCGAGGCCGACCCAGGCGTTGTCCTGGGGGAACCGCAGGTCCGCGCGCAGCAGCGACAGGTAGATCGCATAGCCGATCGGGTACGCGGTCACCGCCAGCATCACGAACGCGGCGGGCGCGCACAGCATCCACCCGAGACGCCGCTCGTCGCGAGCGCGGCCGCTAAGGGCCGGGCGCCGGGCTCGAGCGCGCGGCTTCAGACCAGGGAGTGCAACGCGAGCCATCAGAACAGCCCCTTGGACTCGAGCGCGTCCTCGAGCTTGGCGCGCAGGCTCGGGACGAAGCCGTTGAGCTGGATGTTCGACGGCGGCGACACGGTGGTGGCGATCGCCAGCGAGACGTCCTCGTAGGCCGGGGTCTGCGGGCGCACCGCGCCGGACTCGACCTGCCGGCGGATCAGGTCCGCGAACGGGTATGCCTTGCGGAGGCTCGGCTCGTCGTACAGGCTCGACAGGGTCGGCGGCAGGCCGCCCTTGATCGCCGCCTCGCGCTGGTTCTGGGCGTTGCGCAGGCAGGTGGCGGCCTCGAACGCCTCGGTCGGATGCGTGGTGTAGGCGCCGACGCCCCAGTTGATGCCGCCGACCGGCGCCTTCGCCGGCTTGCCCGGGTCGACCTGGGGATACGGCTTCCACGCGATCTGCTTGAAGAGCGCGGGCACGTCCTGGCGTGCGCTCGGGTAGATGAACGGGTAGTTGATCTCGAACGCGGCGTCGCCCTGCTCGAAGGCGAGCCGGTTCTGGTCCTCCATCTGCGCGCTCAGCGACGGATCGGCGGCCGGCGAGGTGGCCAGGTTCTTCATGATCTGCCCCGCCGTGTGTCCGGCGTTGCCGAGCGTGACCTTGTTGCCGTCGATGATCGTGCCGCCCGCCGACTGGACGAGCGAGTTGAACCAGACGACGACGCCCTCGTACTGCGCGCCCTGGATCTCGATCCGCCTGGCGGTCGGCAGCTTCGACGCCTGGGCGATCAGCCCGTCCCAGGTGCGCGCCGGGTTGCGGACGAGATCCTTGCGGTACCACAGCAGCTGCGTGTTGGTGTTCGCCGGCGCGGCCCACAGCCGCCCCTGATAGGTCGCGGTCTTCAGCGGTCCGGCGAGCGTGCCCCGCCGGACCGGGCCCGCGAACTGCTCTGGCCACGGCTTGATCCAGCCCGCCGATGCGAACTCCGCCGTCCACACCACGTCCATGCCGGCGATGTCGATGCTCGAGGACTTCGCCGCCAGCAGCCGCACGAGCGTCTGCCGCTGCTGGTCGGCGTCGTTCGACAGGGCGTTGAACACGATCCGGTACCGCCCGTCCGACTGCTCGCTGCAGCGCCTCGCGGCGTCGGTGAAGGAGCCTGACGGCTCCTGGAACACCCACAGGTTCAGCGTGGCCGGACCGCCGGAGCCGCCCGAGCCGCAACCCACGAGGACGAGCGCGGCGAGAGCGAGGGCCGTGGCGGCGAGCGTCGCGAGGACGCCGGTGGATGAGGTCGCTGTCCTGATGCCCGCGGATGCTCGTGGCTCACGCCACGGCTGTCGTCGGCCTCCAGGATGCTCTTCGGTCTACCGCGCGCGGAGTACGCATGGTCTCAGTCGACCGGCGGCCCACCCGACCGGCGGGCGACGTAGTCGGCGACCGTGTATCCCGCCCGGACGTACGTCAGCGCCGCGGCTCCGCGGCGACGGCGCAACAACGGCTGCCGTTCGCCCGATCGTGACACCATGTTGACGCTGGGCGGCGGCGCGCGAGCCTGACATCATCGCGCCGGAGGCCATCGCCATGACCGTCACCGCCCAGGAGGAGGCCGCGCTCGCGCGTCTCGTCGCGTTGGTCTCCGACGGCGCGAAACCAGCGGACGTGTTCCCCGCGATCGTGGCGGAGACCTCGGCGGTACTGGGCGTGCCGGCGGTCGCGCTCGGTCGCTACGAGGCGGACGGGCCGACGACGCTGCTAGCAGGCGACTGGCCGCAGGACGGCCCCGGGCTCGCGGCGACGGTCCACGAGACCCGGTGCGCCGCGAGCACCGGCTCGGCGGCCGGTGTCCCGGTCATGGTCGACGACGCGGTCTGGGGCGTGCTGTGCGCCGGCATGAGCGACGACGAGGCGCTGCCGGTCGACGCCGAGACACGCCTGCGCGGTTTCGTGCCGCTGGTGACCGTCGCGATCTCGAGCGCCCTGGCGCACGACCGGCTCCGGCGGCTCGCCGACGGCCAGGTCGCATTGCGGCGCCTGGCCACGCTCATCGCCGGCGGCGCGCCGGCGGCCGAGCTGTTCGGCGCCGTGGTCGAAGAGATCGGTGCCGTCCTCGGCGTGCCGACGATTGCCCTGGTCCGCTATGAGCCGGGCCGGGCGACGACCGCGGTCGCCTCGCTCAACGCGCCGATGTTCCCGGTCGGCGGCCGCTGGCCGATCGACGGCCCGAGCGTGTCGGCGACGGTCCTCGACACCGGCCGGCCCGCGCGCTTCGACGACTACTCCGACGTCGAGGGCACGATCGGGCAGCGTGTCCGCAAGGGCGGCGTGCGGTCCGTGGTCGGCGTCCCGATCATCGTCGAGGGCAGGATCTGGGGCCTGATCTGCGTCGCCTCGCCGGAGCGGCTGCCGGCCGGCATCGAGAGCGAGCTGCAGGACTTCACCGATCTGGTGGCGGTCGCGATCGCGGGCGTCGAGTCCCGCTCCCGCCCGCGCCGGCTCGCAGAGCAGCAGGCCTCACTCCGGCGCGTCGCGACCCTCGTGGCCAAAGGGGCGGAGCCGTCCGCTCTCTTCTCCGCCGTCGCCGAGGAGGTCGCGCGTATCCTCGACGTCTCGGCGGTGACGGTCGTCCGCTTCGAGCCCGAGGACACGGCGGTCGTCGTCGCGTCGGTCAAGGATCCCGGCTTCCCCGTCGGCAGCCGCTGGCCGCTCGACGGCGCCAGCCTGATCGCCATGGTCCACGAGACCGGGCGGCCCGCTCGGATCGACGACTACGCGGCGCTCGAGGGCCCTGTCGCCGCCGCGGCGCGCGCCTCCGGCATGCACTCCGGCGTGGGCGTGCCGATCGTGGTCGACGGAAGCGTCTGGGGGATGGTCGCCGTGGGGCGGCGACAGCGCCGCGAGGCGCTGCCCAGCTTCGCCGGGCGGTACACCGGCATGCTCCTCCTCTCGACCGAGTCCAGCGAGGAGATCGAGACGCGGCTGGCGGCGTTCACCGAGCTCGTCGCGACGGCGATCTCGAAGGCGCAGGCCAACGACGACCTCCGCCGGCTCGCCGAAGAGCAGGCGGCGCTGCGCCGGGTGGCGACGCTCGTCGCCAAGGCGGCGCCCGCGGACGAGATCTTCGATGCCGTCACCCACGAGGTCGCCACCATCCTCGGCCTGCCGAGGGTCGAGATGGTCCGCTACGAGCGCGACGGCACCGGCACCGTGATCGGCGCCTACGGAGACCACCCGTTCCCAGTGGCCAGCAACTGGGCCCTCGACGGTCCCAGCATCATGGCCGCGGTCCTCGAGACCGGCCGCTCGGCCCGGATCGACGACTACACCGCGCTCGAGGGCACGATCGCCGAGGTCGCCCGCGGGGCGGGTTTCCGCTCCGCCATCGGCGCGCCGATCATCGTCGACGGCGCGATCTGGGGCACCATCATCGCGATCTCGACGATGGCGGAGCCGATCCCCGAGCGATCGGAGATCCGGCTGCGCCAGTTCACGGAGCTCGTCGCGACGGCCGTGTCGAACGCGACCGCCCGTGCCGATCTGTTCGCGTCCCGCGCGCGCATCGTGGCGGCCGGCGACGAAGCGCGCCGCAGGCTCGAGCGCAACCTCCACGACGGCACGCAACAACGCCTGATCGCGATCGGGCTCGACCTCCAGCGCATCCGCGCGGCGATCCCGGAGGACCAGAGCGCGGCGCGATCCGGCCTCGAGCAGGCGGAGCGCGACCTCGATGCGGTGCTCGAAGAGGTGCGCGAGGTCTCCCGCGGCCTGCACCCGGCGCAGCTCTCGCGCGGCGGTCTCGGTGTCGCCCTGGGAGCGCTCTCGCGAAGGTCGCCGATCCCCGTGGCGATCGAGGTCGACGTCGACGAGCGGCCGCCGCCGCCGATCGAGACCGCCGTCTACTACGTCGTCTCCGAGGCGCTCACGAACGCGATCAAGCACTCCCACGCCGCGAAGATCTCGGTCAGGGTCGCGAGCAACCGGGACGTCGTGCACGCCCGGATCGCCGACGACGGCGTCGGCGGCGCCGTCGCCGAGGTGGGGTCGGGCCTGAGCGGCCTCAGCGATCGCGTGGAGGCGCTCGGTGGGCGGTTCGTGGTCGAGAGCCCTCCGGGGAGTGGGACGGCGATCTCGATCGAGCTGCCGATGACGACGCCCGGCGCGCCTTGACCGCGGAGCCGGCGCACGGGCGGCGCACCGGCCTGCTCGGCGTGCTCGTCCCGATCCTGTACGACCTGTACTTCTCGGCGCTCCTAGCCGGCGCCGCGGAATCGGCGTACGAGCACGAGACGCGCCTCGTCCTGTCGCCGACCCTCCACGAGCACGCGCGCGAGGTGTCGCTGCTCGATCGCCTGATGCACGGGCTCACCGACGGTGCCCTGATCGTGCTGCCCGAGGCGTCGAGCGTTGAGCTCGAGCTCGCGCTCGACGACGACTACCCGTTCGTCGTCGTCGACCCGCTGATGCCGCTCGACGAGCGGATCCCGGTGGTGGCAGCGGCGCACCGCTCCGGGGCGGATCAGGCGATGGAGCACCTCCTCTCGCTCGGCCACCGCCGGATCGCCGCGATCACCGGACCGCCGGGCTGGGTCGCCACCGAGGACCGCCGCGCCGGCTACCACGAGGCGCTCGCGGCGGCCGGGATCGCGCCCGACCCAGATCTGGAGGTCGCCTCGGACTACGAGTTCGCTCCCGGCGTGGAGGCCGCCGGCGCGCTGCTCGACCTCCCGGAACCGCCAACCGCGATCTTCGCGTTCAACGACGCGATCGGGCTCGGGGTGCTGCGCGCCGCGCGCGAGCGCGGGCTGCAGGTGCCCGAGGACCTCTCGATCGTCGGCTTCGACGACATCAAGTACGCGACGATCGTCTCGCCGGCGCTCACGACCGTCCGGCAGCCGCTGGCGGAGATGGGCCGCACCGGCGTCAGCCTCCTGCTCGGGCTCATGGAGCCCTCCCGGCCCGTGACGCGCCGCATCGAGCTACCGACCCGGCTCGTCGTCCGTGAGTCGACCGCGCCGCCGCGAACCCGTTAGGCCAAGAGGCGGCGGATCGCCGCGGCGCCGAGCTCGGTCTTGGGCAGGAACCCCACCGCCGGGCTGCGCTGGATCAGACCGCCGAGGTCGTTCGCCCCGTAGCTCGAGATGAGGATCACCCGGGTCGACGGCGCGCGGGCGGCGAACCGGTGGCTGAGCGCGAGGCCGTCCTCCTCGCCGAGCTCGATGTCGACGAGCGCGATGTCGGGCCTGAGCTGCTCCGCCAGCCGCAGCCCTTCCTCGCCGGACGCCGCGAGCCCCACGACGTCCAGGCCCTGGGAGCCCAGCAGGCGGGATACCGAGGCGGCGAACGCCTCACTGTCGTCGACGATCACGCAGCGCAATGCACGGGATAGCTTCGCCTTACGGCGAGCCGCTCGCAATACAGGCAGCCATACAACCGGCGGCGCCGCGTCCGGACTCATTACGGTTCGCGACATGGCGGTTCTGGGACTCGGTCTCGCCGCAGTGGGCCGCCCGGGCTATCTGAACATCGGGCACGCCGAGGAACTCGGCGAGGATCGTTCGGTCGCGGCGCTGCGTGCGCGTGCTCACGAGATGCTGGACGCCGCTTGGGCGGCGGGCGTGCGGCATTTCGACGCCGCGCGCTCGTATGGACGGGCGGAGGAGTTCCTTGGCGAGTGGCTGCGCTCGCGCCGGCCCGAGGGCGCGGTCGTGTCGTCCAAGTGGGGCTACGTCTACACGGCGGGATGGAGCGTCGACGCCGATCCGCCCGAGGTCAAGCATCACGACGTCGAGACGTTCCGGCGCCAGCTGGCTGAGACGCGCGAGCGGCTCGGCGATTGGCTCTCGCTGTATGCGATCCATTCCGCGACGCCGGAGAGCGGCGTGCTCGATGACGAGCGGGTGCTGGACGAGCTCGGCGCGGTGCGGGCGGATGGCGTGCGCGTCGGCGTGACGGTGAGCGGGACGAGCCAGGCGGAGACGATCCGAACGGCGCTCGCCCTCGGTCTGTTCGACGCCGTGCAGGCGACGTGGAACCTCCACGAGCGCTCCGCCGAGGCGACGCTGGAGGCGGCGCACGAGCAAGGCCTGACGGTCTATGTGAAGGAGGCGCTCGCGAATGGCCGGCTGGCCGGTCGTGAGGCCGCTCCGGCGCTCGCCGAGGCCGCGGCTCGCGAGGCGACGACGCCGGACGCGATCGCGCTCGCTGCTGCTCTTGCCCGGCCATGGGCGACGGTCGTGCTCAGCGGTGCCGCCTCACTCGCCACGCTGCGAAGCAACCTCGCCGCCGCCGAGCTGCGGCTGAGCGCGGATCGGCACGGACTGGACGGGCTCGCCGAGAGTCCCGAGGCGTACTGGGAGCGGCGGTCCCAGCTGCCTTGGACCTGACGAACACCGGGGACCGAAGCCGAATCCGGCTTGGGCGGTGGTCCTGGCGGTCGCGGGTTCGAAACCCGTCGCTCACCCTGTCCATTCGCCCTGCGGGGCGACGCGACTACTTCGTGATCCTGCGGTGCTACAGCCCGCAGGCGTCGTTCTTCGACAGGTCCTGACCGCCGAGCGAGATCGAGCGGAAGGGGTAGCGCCGCCAGGGCGCGATCACCCGCGCGCCCGCCTCCGGGTCATGCGACTCAGCTGCGTCCGCGATCGGGAGCGCCACGGAACGTGCCCGGTCCAGAGCCGCGAGATGCGACGGCCGAGCCAGAGAGCGGTGTACACCTGTTGGGCGCTGCTGACAGGGCGGCGAGCGGCGCGCCTCATGGCGGGCGGCACGTGGCGCTGTGGGGCGGTCATGCGGCAAGCCTCGCGAGCGGCGAGCGGGCGCGCCAGGAGGCACGCAGGCGTCGTAACAGTGAGGTGCGCACGACTTCGAGGACTTCATACGCCCGCATGTCAGCGAGGCGTCCGCAAAACGTCTGCAGCCCCTGGTCTGCTCGGGACATGCGACCCGCAAAGCGGAGGGTCCCCGGAATCCTCGTGGCGACGGTGCTGCTGGCGGTGGGGGTGAGCGCGGAGGCGGATGGCGGTGCGGCCGGGCGCGCAGGTGCCCTTCAGCGCATCCCGGCGAGCCGGCGCCGGCGTCGCCGACGGGGCGCGCCCAACCGCTGCGGTTCCACGTCCAGGCGCTCGGCGAGAGCGCCGAGGATGTCGTCGGTGCCGACCTTGAGCCGGCGCAGGATCTCGACGGCCATCGAGTCGCGGACTGCGACGATCCCGGCGAGCAGGTGCTCGGTGTCGGCTTCGCGCACTCCGAGTCCGTCGGCGATGCGTCGACTGTGCTCGAGCGCCTGCTTGTAGCGCGGCATGAGCGACAGGCGGTCCTCTCGCGTGTGCGCGTCGGGGTTGGCCTTCATGCAGCTGGTCGCCAGCATGCGCTCGCGGGTCACGCCGAGCTCGGCGAGCACCCCGGCGGCGACGCCTTGCTCGGCGCCGGCGAGTGCGAGCAGCGCGTGCTCGGTGCCGACGTAGCAATGACGGAGCTCGCGTGCCTCCGCAGCCGCTCGGTCGAGCGCGTTGCGGGCGGTGGGAGTCCAGCGACCAGGCCACTCGCCGGCCTCGGCCGGTGCGGCGCCGTAGCGCTGCTGGACCGCCTGCTTGCTCGTCCCGAACAGTTGACCGATCTCGGTCCAGGACAGGCCCGCCTCGCGCGCCTCGCCGACGAACCGGCCGATCAGGACGTCGCCCAGGTCGGTGAGCTCGCGGCCGAGGTCGATGGCGAGCTGCAGCCGCGTTGCGGGCGGCTGGTCGGCGGCGCGCGCCTCGACGATGGCGACGAGCTCATCGATCGGTGGGAGCCGCGCTTCGTGCATGCGTCAATCTTAACTTGACGGCGTGAGCCGTCAACGAGCCCTGCGAGGATGGCGCGATGGTGTCGATCCGTGCCGACGATACGCGCGCGGTCGCGGCACTCGAGGCGATCCATGCCGGCGATGTCCAGGCGCTCGAGCGGTTGCTCGTCGACCACCCGGACCTGGCGACCGCGAAAGTCACGGACCCTAGCTGTGGCGACGAGCGGACGCTGCTGCACGTCGTGACGGACTGGCCGGGCCACTTCCCCAACGGCCGGGGGACCGTGGCCGCGCTCGTCGCGGCGGGCGCCGACGTCAACGCGCCCTTCGGCGGATCGCACGCCGAGACGCCGTTGCACTGGGCGGCCAGCAGCGACGACGTCGAGGTGCTCGACGCGCTCTTGGAGGCGGGCGCCGACATCGAGGCGCCCGGCTCGGTGATCGACGGCGGCAGCGCGCTGTCCGACGCCGTCGCGTTCGGCCAGGCGCGCGCGGCGAGCCGTCTGATCGAGCACGGAGCGACAGCCAACCTCTGGCAGGCCGCCGGCCTCGGTCTCGCCGACCGCCTCGAGCCGCTTCTCGTCGCCGACCCGCCACCCACACGCGACGAGATCACCAACGCCTTCTGGTGCGCGTGTCAGGGAGGGCAGCGCGAGGCGGCGCAGCGGCTCCTCGAGAGCGGCGCCGACATCAACTGGGTCGGCCACGACGGTCTCACGCCGCTGGACGCGGCCGTTCGCGGCGACGCGGTCGAGCTCGCCGAATGGCTGCGGTCGCATGGCGCGCGGCGCACCGCCGAGTCGGCCTGAGCCGCTACGCGGGCGTATAGAGCCCTGGATGCGAGGGGAACGGCATCGCGGCGGCCGCGTCCGCGAACTCGGGTCGCTCGAGCGCGCGGGCGAACATCAGCGGGCTCGACCAGCGGGCGATGTTGACGAAGCGGAAGTCGGCCGGCGCAGCGCTCCGGTGCAAGCGCGTACCGATGTAGCCCTGCTGCTGCGCGAGCACGGCTCGCGCGCGATCCCAGCCGGTCAGGAACTGCTCGTCCGCGTCGGGAAGGACCTCGAAGGCGTTGATGAGTACGACGCCGCCGCTGACGTCGGGCTGTCCATGCACGCGCGCGACCTCGTACACGCTTGCGTGCGACGTGAAGGGCATCGGGTCGGAGATCGTCTGCTCCCGCGCCCGCGGGTCGTCGACCTGCGCGACCGCGACGAACCGAAAGTCGACGTCCTCCCTGAGCGCACGGTGCAGCGTCGCTCCGCTGATCTGCGCGGCGCGCGTGCGTTCCCATGCGGCGGTGAACTCCGCGTCTGCGTGCGGCGGGACCTCGAACGCGATGATGACTGCGGCGTTGGACTCGACGATGTCGCTCAGCCTACGACTGGCGCTCCGCGATGGGCTGCATCCACGACGACGACTTCCCCACTACGCGTTCGGTTGTCAGCCCGAGCAGCAGTGGATGGCCTTGCGGCCGAGCTCGTAGGCGGCGTCGATGTCGAGGACGGTGCCTCCGGGGTGTTGGCTGAGCCACTCCGCGGGCGTCGCGAGGAAGTGCACGTGGCAGCAGAACGTGCCGGTGATGTCGCAGCCGGGGGAAGGTTCCGGCGAGCGATTCGGCGAGCGTTTCGAGTGCGTTAGGCGGCACAGCAGGACAGCATGCTGGGGTCGCGCGTGAACGAGAGTGCGGCCAGGTGGACGGCTTCGCCGATGGTGAGGAACGGGCTCCAGCTGTCGGCGAGGTCGTCGATCGTCCGGCCTGCTTCGATGGCGTAGACGCCCGCGAGGATGGCGTCGCCGGCGCCTTCTGCGAGCAGGTGCACGCCGAGAACGCGGCCGCTGTCGCGCTCGGCGACGAGCTTGACCAGGCCGCGCGTGTTACGGCTGACCAACGCGCGCGGCACCTTCTCCAAACCGAGCACGCGGCACTCGCACTCGAGGCCTTGCTCGTGCGCCTCGGCCTCGGTGATGCCGGCCGAGGCGATGGTCGGGGTGGTGAAGGCGATTCGGGGCATCGCCGAGTAGTCGATGCGGCGCCCGGCGTGCTCGAAGGCGTTCTCGACGGCAATGGCTCCCTGCTTGGCGGCAACGTAGACGAACTGTGGGTGGCCGGTGACGTCGCCCGCGGCCCAGATGCGCGGGTTGCTGGTGCTCATGTCGGCGTCGACGAGGATCTCCTCGCCCGGCCCGACCTCGACCCCGACCGCCTCCAGCCCCAAACCGTCAGTTCGCGGTTGCCGGCCGGTGGCGACCAGCAGCTGCTCGGCGCGGAACTCGCGGCCGTCGGCTAGGACCATCACCTGGTTGCCGACTCGGCGCACGTCGGTCGTGACGGTGTCCTCGATGACGGCGATGTCGTCTCTCGCGAACGCATCGCGCAGTCCCGCGGCGATCTCGGGCTCCTCACGCCGAGCGAGCTGCGAGCGTACGAGCACCGTGACACGGGTGCCGAGGTGCGCGAACAGCTGTGCCTGCTCGATCGCCACGTAGCCGCCGCCGATGACCAGCATCGACTCGGGGAGGTGATCGAGGTCCATCGCCGTCGTCGAGGTCAGGTAGCCGCTGGAGGCCAGGCCGGGGATATCCGGGATGCGCGGCTCGGACCCGGTCGCCACCAGGTAGTGGACAGCCTCCACGAGCCGACCGTCGACCTCGAGTGCCGGCCCCTCGACGAAGGAGGCATTCCCCTCGAGAAGCTCGAAGCCGTACTCGGCGGAGAGGTCGATGTACTTCTCCTGGCGCATCATCTCCACGATCTCGCGCTTGCCTACGATCAGGGCCGGGAAATCGACCGGGCCGGCCTCGGTCCTGATCCCGGGAAGGCGGCGCAGGCCGGCGCGATGGCGCGCCTCAGCGGCGGCCAGCAGCGCCTTGGACGGGATGCACCCGATGTTCACGCAGGTCCCGCCGACGGTGTCGCGCTCGATCATCGCCACCCGGAGTCCCTTCCGGCGTGCGGCGATGGCGGCCGCGAAGGCGCCGCCGCCGGTGCCGACGATGCCCAGGTCGTAGTCCATCAGCAGCCCGGGCCGTCGATGCGACGGCAGGCTGCGACGTGTTCGGCGTTGTCGGCCAGTAGGGCGCGGCCCAGCGCCAGGAGCTGCGTCACGCGCTCGTCCGCGACGCGGTAGAAGACGGTCGGGTGCTCGCGGCGCGTGTGGACGAACCCGCACCAGCGTAGGCACGCGAGATGGTTGGACACCTTCGGCTGCGACTGGCCCAATCGCTCGACGATCTCGGTCACGGACAGCTCGTCGTGATCGCGCAGCAGCTCGAGGATGCGAACGCGCGTCGGATCGCCGAGCGCGCGGAAGTACTTGCCGACCAGCTCGGGCTCGGTCGGAGCCTCCGAGAGCGCGAAAGGCGAGCGGTCAAGTGTTGCATCAGCCATTGCTGATGTACAGTATCAGCGATTTCTGATGCGCCGCGAAGATGAGCTGATGACGGTCGGCCAGCTGGCCCGCCGCACCGGGCTGTCGGTCAAAGCCATCCGCCGGTACGAGGCGCTGGGGCTGATCTACTCGGCCGGGCGCAGCGAGGGCAACTACCGGCTCTTCGACGAATCGGCGCTGTGGTGCGCGCAGGTGGTGTCCACGCTGCGGTCGCTCGGGCTCACGATCAAGGAGATCGACCAGCTGGGAAGCGCATATCTCAGCCGCCCGGACGTACCGATCGGGCCGCGGCTCGCCACGATGCTGGACAAGGCAGAGCAGCGGATCGACGACCGGATCGCCGAGCTCACGGCCGTCCGCGGCCGCATCCGCGAGTACCGCACTCAGCACGCAGCCGGGCTCGGCGGTCGGCCCGGCGACGACCTGTTCGGCGAGGACCCGCGCCGGCGGCGACAGGCCGCTTGACTCTGCCCCTGGGGGCAGGCCGCATCATCGCGCCAACCCCAAACACGGAGGCAGCCTCATGAGCATTGACTACGTCGAACGGACCACCGCCCTGATCGGCCGTGTCGAGGGGACGGAGCTCCTTCCGCACGCGATTCGCCTGTTGTCAGACGGCGAGCCCGTGGCGCTCGAGCGACTCGCCGAAGCCGCCGGATGGTCCGTCGAGGACATCGAGGCCGCACTGACCGTCCAGACGAGCGCCGAGCGCGACGACCAGGGACGACTGGTCGGGCTCGCGCTCACGCTACGGCCCACAACCCACCGCGTTACTGTCGACGGGCGCACCCTGTTCGCCTGGTGCGCGACCGACACGCTCATGGTCCCCGTCGTACTCGGCCGCCCGGCCCTCGTCGAGTCCACATGCCCGCAGACCGGCCAGGCAATCCGCATAGAGCTCACGCCCGACGGCGTCCAGCGGGTCGACCCGCCCACCGCCGTCATGACCGCGGTCCGGCCGCGCGGCCAGCTGGCGGGCCTGCGCTCGGACACCTGCGCCCACGGGCACTTCTTCAGCACGATCGCGGCCACCGCCGCGTGGAGGGACGCGCACCCCGACGGCCACTGCTACCCCGTCGAAGAAGCTTTCCGGCTCGACCGCCACGTCATCAAGCAGCTCGGCTGGGAGGGTCGATGATGCGGCAGCGCGGCGCGGCGGTCGGGGTGTTGCCAGCTGCCGCGGCGGCGCCGCTACAGCGGCGCGGTCTGTGGGGGAGAAGGGCGCGCGTGGTCTGCGGATCGACGCTCATCGTCCTCGCCGTGGCGGTCTGGGAGGCCGGTTGGCTCGACCTGCTGATCGGCCTCGTCGCGCTACCGGTGCTCGCGACGCTGCTCATGTCGCTGCGTCGTCGCTCGGCCGCGCCGCTGCGGCTCGGCGCGGCGGGACACCTCGTGACGATCGCGCACGTCGCGGTGACGGTCAGCATCGTGCCGGAGGCGGCCGCGCTGTTCTACGGCAGCATGGCGCTCGTGGCGGGGCTGCACGGCAACCGCGGGTGCGAAATCACCGCTGTGGCGAACATGCTTCGCGGACGCGACGATCAGATCGGCTGCCCGCTTTTTGAACCGTTCGATGCGCTCGACCGAAAGCGCGTCTCGTGACCGGCGTCGCCCGCCTCCGCGCGCTCGCCTTCGCCGCCAGGCTCGCGGCTCGATCTTCGGACGCGCTCGGAGATGCGCTCGTCTCGGTCATCCTGCACGGCTCGCTCACGCTCGATGACTTCACGCCGGGCCGCAGCGACATCGACGTGCTGGTCGTTGTCGGGGAGCCGCTCAGCGACGACCAGTTCGCAACGCTGCGGAACGCGGTCGATCAGCTGCGGGGGGATGCTTCAAGTCGCGTCGATCTTCGAGTGGTCACGCGCGCGACCGCAGCAGCGCCCACCCGCACTCCTGTGATGGAGGCTGCCTTCACGCTTCGCCCCGGGAAGGCCCCCGACGTGGAGACCCGGATCGCCGAGCCCGACCTCGTTGCCGAGTTCTCGATCGCCCGCGCCCACGGCCGCAGCATCGTCGGCGACGCGCCCGAGGCCGTCATCGGCCCGGTTCCGGACGACTGGCTGCTCGAGATCGGCGATCGGCAGCTCGCGGCCTGGGAAGCCCTCACCGACGACGCCGATCACGCGGAGCTGATGGTGCTCACGGCGTGCCGCATCTGGCGTTTCAGTGCGGAGCGCGTCCACTGCTCCAAGGCAGCAGCCGGCCGTTGGGCGCTCGAGCGCGACCCCACTCTCGGCGCGATCGAGGAAGCCTTGCGCCAGCGCACGCGCGACCCCGCTGCGACGATCGGAGAGGAAGGCATCGCGCGCCTCCTCGCGGTCGTTCGGCAGGAGCTGCGCCTCGTACCCTCGAAACGCGCCACGCCCCGACGATACCGCCGCTCGCCCGAGCCAGCGAGGGTCGTTTCGACTGACGCTGAGCTCGTCAGGTGGTGGTCGGGACAAGCGGTTGAGCGCGCTCCGGCGTGCTGCGGAACTGGCGCTCGTAGAGCGTGTCGTAGAGGCCGCCGCCCTCGAGCAGCTCGTCGTGAGTGCCCTCGGCGATGAGTCGGCCGCGGTCGAGCACCATGATCCGGTCGGCGGCGAGGATCGTCGAGAGGCGGTGGGCGATGACGACCGACGTGCGCCCCGCGAACAGTGGTGCGAGAGCGGCCTGGATGAGCTGCTCGGACACGGTGTCGAGGTTGGACGTCGCCTCGTCGAGGATGAGGATGCGAGGGTCCTTGAGGATGACCCGCGCGATCGCGACGCGCTGCTTCTCGCCGCCTGAGAGGCGGTGGCCGCGCTCACCCACGACCGTGTCGTAGCCGTCGGGCAGCGAGGCGATGAAGTCGTGCACGTAGGCGGCCTTGGCGGCGGCGATCATCGCCCGCTCGGTGGCGTCGGGTCGCGCGTAGAGCAGGTTCTCGCGGATCGAGGCGTGGAAGAGGAACGTGTCCTGGAACACGATCCCGATGTGCCGGCGGAGCGATTCCAGCGTGAGGTCGCGGACGTCGTTCGAGTCGACGAGCACGCGGCCTTGCTGCGGGTCGTAGAAGCGTGGGATCAGGGTCGTGAGCGTGGTCTTGCCGGCGCCGCTCGGCCCGACGAGCGCGACGAGCCGGCCCGGCTCGATGCGCGCGCTGAAGTCGATCAGGGCGGGACGCGCCTGCGTCGGGTAGGCGAACGTCACTGCTTCCAGGGTCAGCTCCCCCTCGATCGACGGGAGCTCACGCGCGCCGGGGCGGTCGGCGACGTCGTTCGGATGGTCGAGCACGGTGAAGATGCGGCGGAAGAGCGCGAGCGAGCCGACGAGGTTGACGTGCGTCTCGCCGAGCGACCCGGCCGCCATCCCGAAGCGCTGGGTCAGGACCGTCGCGAACACGAAGACGGTGCCGACCGACGTTCCCTCGTTGATGACGAGCCAGCCGCCCGCGAGGATGATCAGCGCCGGACCCACGGTCTGCAGGACCCGCATGAGGGTCCCGAAGCGGCGCCCGATCATCGACGCGCGGATCTCGAGCCCGCGCAGCTCGTCGTTGGTGCGGCTGAAGCGCGCCTGCTCGGTGCGCTCGCGGACGAACGCCTTGACCAGCAGGGCGCCGGAGATGCCCAGCACCTCCTGGAGATACGCCGTGAGCTCGGCGAGCTTGCGCTGCGTGGCGCTCCGCGCCGCGTAGACGCGCTTCCCCGCGCGCCGCATCGGAAGCGCGATCAGCGGGATCAGCACGAGAGCGACCAGCGTCAGGCGCCAGTCGAAGGCGATCATGAGCCCCAGCGTCGTCCCCGCCACGAGCGCGTTTCGCACCACCCCGAAGACACTGTCGGCGACGACGTTCTCGATGTCATTGACGTCGTTGCCGATCCGCGACATGACCTCGCCGGCGCGGTTGTGCGTGTAGAAGCCGACCGACTGGTGCACCAGCCGGTCGAAGAGCTGCTCGCGCAGGTCGAAGATGATGCCCTGGCTGATGCGCTCGGTCAGATAGTCCTCCGCCAGGCCGATCAGGCCGCCGACGACGGCCGCGGCAATGCCCGCGCCCACCAACGTGGCCACGGTGCCGAATGTCGGCTGCTCGCCGGCCAGCTCGTCGATCAGGGCACGAAAGACGAGCGCCGGCGCCAGGCCCAACACCGCGCCCACGGCGATGCAGACCAGCGCGATGAGCGCAGCGCGCCAGTACGGCAGGAAGTAACCGAGCACGCGCCTGACGAGCCGGCGATCGAGCCCGCGCGACTCCTCCTCGTCGCCCCAATCGGTCGCCATCGTGATCCCGACGCAGTACTCCTGCATCGCTCAGCCCGCGGGCGCGCACCCTCGCATTCACGCACCGTAGACCCTGCCCCTGGGGGAGGGTCAAGCGTCCGCCGGCGAGCGGTGAACCGCGCTGGGTGCCTTGGCGTACCGTGGGAGATGTGGCGAACGATCGCGACAGCCGAGACCTCGCCGTCGATCGCCTGAGTGAGGTGGGCGCGTCGCTGGAGGTCGTGCTGCTCGAGGACGCGAGTTTCGGTGTCGAAAGCGAGTGCGGTCCGCGGCGGCCTCATCGGCATGACTACCACGAGTTGATCTGGACGCGCAGCGGCATCGGTCACCATTTGATCGACGGTGACGTCTCGCCGGTCGAGGCTCATGCGGTGACGGTCATCGGAAGGGGGCAGGTGCACGTGTTCGAGCGCGCACGCGGCCTCCACGGCGCCGTCGTGCGCTTCGGCGACGAGCTGCTGCACGGGGACGCGGCTGCGCGCGCCAATCCCGGGTGGTTGCTCGGCGTCCGCGGCGCGCGTAGCGTGGCCGTGCCGGCCGGGGACGTTCCGCGCATGGAATCGATCATCGAGGCGTTGGCCGCCGAGACGCGCCGGCCCGCGGACTCCTGCAGCCTTGATCTGCAGCGGCATCTCCTGTCGGCGGTGCTGCTGTGGGTGGAGCGCTGGTATGAGGCCTCGCGTACGCAGCAGCGAGAAGCCGACGACGGCGAGGTCCAGCTGTACCGGCGTTTCGTGGATGTGCTCGAGCGCGACTTCGCCCGCCACCACGCCGCCGTCCACTACGCCGACGAGCTCCGCGTTCCACAGTCGGTCCTGTCGCGAGCGCTGACGCATGTGACAGGGCGAGGCACCAAGGAGCTCATCACCGACCGCCGGATGCTCGAGGGCTCGCGGCTGCTGCGCTTCACCGACCTGACCGTCGGCGAGGTCGCATTCCGGGCCGGGTTCGACGATCAGCTGTACTTCTCGCGCGTCTTCAAGCGACACCGCGGCGAGGCGCCGATGGCCTACCGCGAACGGCTCCGCGGCCGCACAGCCGTACCAGTCTGACGCGCGCGGCAAGACGTCCATGCATCCGCGCAAGGCGTCCATTCCTTCGCGGGCCTGACGGTCGACACTGAGGGCATGGCCACGTTGCCCGCGACCTTGCGCCTCGGCGCCGTGCATCTCACGGTCGCTGACCTAGACCGCTCCGTCGCCTGGTATCAGCGAGCGCTCGGACTGCGCGTGCACGCTCACGAGCCTGCCACAGCCGAGCTCGGCGACGGCGTCGAGACCGTCATCGTGCTTCACGAGGATGGCCAGGCGCGTCCGGCCGGCGGCAACGCCGGCCTGTACCACTACGCCCTGCTGTACCCGAGCCGCGACGGGCTCGCCCGCGCGGTCGTACGTCTGGCCGCGTCCCGGACGCCCATCGAGGGAGCGTCCGACCACCGCACGCACGAGGCGCTGTACCTGCCGGACGTCGACGGCAACGGGATCGAGCTCGCCGCCGATCGCCCGCGCGAACAGTGGCCGGGCAGCCTCGGCTACGACCGTGGTCCTGCCCCGTTGGACTTCGACGCCCTGCTCGCCACCGTGGAAGGCGAGCAGCCGGGCCCGCATGTGGGTGATGGCCTTCGCGTGGGACACCTGCATCTGCACGTCGGCGATATCGGTCAGGGCCTGGCCTTCTATCGCGATGTGCTCGGCTTCGAGGTACAAGCGAATCTGGGGTCTGCGGCGTTCCTGTCGGCCGGTGGCTACCACCATCACCTGGGCATCAACGTCTGGAAGGGCCGCGGCGTCGGCCCGGCGCCCGCGCACACCGTCGGGCTGCACCACTGGACGGTGCAGCTGCCCACCGACGCCGACATCGCCGAGGTGCGCTCCCGCGCCGACGCCTCCGGCGCGGCCGTCGAGCCCGTCGACGGCGGGTTCCTCGTCCGCGACCCGTGGCAGACCGCCGTGACCTTCGTCCCGCATTAGCACTCGACCACGACCCACAAGGACACGAGAGGACCGTTCTCATGGAAATCACCATCATCGGCACCGGCAACATGGCCCGCGGCATCGCGACGCGCGCCGTCGCCGGCGGCCACGCCGTCACGCTGCTGGGCACCACGACCGACAAGGCGCAGGCCCTGGCCGGCGAGCTGTCCGGAGACGTGCGAGCCGGCGCGGTCGGCGACGAGCTCCAGGGCGACGTCGTCGTGCTCGCCGTCTGGTACCAGGCACTCGACGACGTCCTGAGCCGCTACGGCAACCAGCTCGCCGGAAAGGTCGTCGTCGACATCACCAACCCCGTCGACCCTCAGAGCTTCCAGCCGCTGACCGTCGAAGCCGGCTCGGCTGCCCAGGAGATCGCTCAGAAGGCGCCCGGCGCGAAGGTCGCCAAGGCGTTCAACACCACGTTCGCCGGCACGCTGGTCGAAGGCCAGGTAGGCGGCCAGCCGCTGGACGTCTTCGTCGCCTCCGATGACGAGGACGCCAAGCGCATCCTCCGCCAGCTCGCCCAGGACGGCGGCCTGCGAGTCGTGGATGCGGGCCCGCTGGCGCACGCCCACCAACTCGAGGGCCTCGGTTACCTGCACATGGCGATCCAGGGCGGTCTCGGCTCCGGATACGGAAGCGCGGTCAAGGTCCTCGCGTAGGCGCGGTCAGGCCCTGGGCGCGACGGCGCGCCGCGATTAGACTCGCCACGAGGCCATGGGCGCTTCGCTTGTCACCGGCGCGGGCCAGAGCCGCGCGTTCGTCCCTTCACGAGTCGCGGCATTGCGACGGACGCCTCGCGGGCGCGGCGCGCTGTACGTCGTCTCGATCGGGCTGATCGCGCTCGCGTACTACCTCGCCGGGCGCATCGGGCTGGAGCTGGCATATCTCGACGGGGCCGTTGCGGCGGCGTGGCCACCGGCGGGGGTGGGTCTGGCCGTCCTGGTCCTGTACGGCCCTCGGGTGGTGCCGGGCATCGTGATCGGCGACCTCCTCCTCGGGGACTACTCGACGCCGCTGGCCACGGTCCTCGCCCAGACGGTCGGGAACACGGTGGCGCTCGTGCTCGCCGCCGAGCTTTTTCGCCGGCTGACCAACGGGCGAGC
>JBKOYW010000413.1:0-3624 GCA_046744275.1 Actinomycetota bacterium | reverse complement strand
CAGCAGGCCGGCGCCCTTCCCCGCCACGCGCCCCTTCTCCGCCAGCTCGGCCTTCGCCAGGTCGATCTCCTGGCGGACGAGTGTCGAGGTCTGGCCCCCGAGCTGCTTGACGAGGTCGGCGATCGGGCGCTCGCGCAGCTCGTCCGGCGGTGTGTCGTGCGCGGTCATGGCACGACGGGCGGCGTCATCGGCGGAGCCGGGGTGACGCCCGAGGTGGTCGTGGGACCGTTGTACGAGCGCACGGGCGCCGGCTCGTAGCGCCGGCGGCTCGACGCCTTCAGCAGCCGCGACGCCGCGAAGCCGATCGCGAGCCCGCCCGCGACGACCGCGAGCGAGTTGCGCCGCCCGAAGTCCTCGACGTCGCGCAGGATCGACTCGCCGTCGGAGTCGCGCAGCCAACCGCCGGCGCGATCGACCCGGTCCGCGACCTGCTCGATGCCGCGCGCGACCGGCTCGTTGCCCTCCTCGCGCAGCCGGGTGGACGCGTCGCGCAGGGCCTGGGCCGTGCTGCCGGCCTGCCGGCCGGCCTCGGTCGACCGCCGGTCCACCTCGTCGCGCACCCTGCTCCGCGCCTGCGCGCCCGTCTCCTGCGCCTTCTCCTTCGCTTGTGTCCCGACCTCCTGCGCCTTCTCGCGCGCCTGGTCGGTGGTTGTGCTTCCGGTGGCCGTCATCCGGCCCTCCCTTCCTGTAGGTGGCCGAGGACTTCCCGGAGGCGACACGTGATTGAACGGAGGCTGGTCCCGGACCTGACCCCGGCAGGGGAGAAGGTCAGCAGACCGCCTTCGGGGTACCGATGGAGGATTACGACGCTGCTTGGCATGCTCGGACTCATCGGCGCCGTGACGCTCGGCCCGGCGGGCGGTCGAGAAGCGCGGCGGGCGACCCGTGATCTACCTCGCCAACGGCTCGCACGCCCGCGTACTTCCGGCCCGGCGTGCGCGACCGCACCTGGCCCGACCCGAACGACGAGGCCGACGGCCGCGGCGAGGTCGTCGTCCCGCCGACCGAACCGCTCGGTGCGTGGAGGGAATTCGGCGGTCGCTGGGGCGGCGCGCGCGCCGGCTGGATCCCGGGCGAGATGGACTCCCCGCGCGGGCCGGCGTTCCAGCCGCAGAGCCGCTGGAGCGACCCTGACGCCTGGGCCCGCGCCGCCCGCCCGTGCACGCGCGACCGCTGCGACGAGGTCGGCGAGTGCGACGGCCGCGAGACGCCGATGCTGATCGCCGTGCCCGCCGTCCTCGCCCTGGGGGTCGTCGCCGTGCGCCGTCGGCGATCATCGCGGGATGCCGAACATCCAGAGCCCTGAGTGGGAGGCCGAGCTGCCCGGCCTGCGCGGCGTGCGGGTCGGGGCCGCCGCGGGCGGCGAGAAGCTCGGCGCCACGCTGTACGAGGTCGATCCCGGCGGGCGTGTCTCGCCGCTGCACATCCACCACGCGAACGAGGAGATGCTGTTCGTGATCACCGGCCGGCCGACGCTGCGCACGCCCGAGGGCGAGCGCGAGCTCGAGCCCGGCGAGGTCGTCTCCTTCCTGTCCGGCCGCCGCGGGGCGCACCAGGTCGTCAACCGCAGCGACGCGCCCGCGCGGGTCCTGATCGTGTCGACGATGGTCTATCCCGAGGTCGTCGAGCACCCGGACAGCAACAAGGTGGTGGCCATGACCGGGCGGGCCGACGAGACGGCGGCGATGGTCCAGGCGTTCCGCCGCCGCGACGCCGTGCCGGTGACGGAGGGTGAGAACTAGGCGGCGGCTACGCGCGCCTTGGACTCGTGCCAGGGCGTGAGGATGCGCGGGCCGTCCGCGGTGATCGCGACGGTGAACTCGAAGTGGGCGGCGAGCGAGCCGTCCTGGGAGTAGATCGCCCAGCCGTCGTCGCCCATCCGGATCGTGTGGCGCCCGGCGGTGGTCATCGGCTCGACGGCGAGCACCATCCCCTCCTCCAGCGGCGTGCCCTTGCCCGGCGGGCCGTAGTTGGGGATCTGCGGCTCCTCGTGCATGTCGCGGCCGATGCCGTGGCCGACAAGCGAGCGCACGACCGAGAAGCCGCCGGCCTCGACGTGCTCCTGCACGGCGTGCCCGACGTCGCCCAGCCGGTTGCCGGCCCGGCACTGCTCGACCGCACGGAACAGCGACTCCTCGGTGACCTGGAGCAGCTTCGACGCCACCGGCGAGATCTCGCCGACCCCGAACGTGCGGGCGGCGTCGGCCACCCAGCCGTCGTAGACGACCCCGATGTCGATGCTCAGCACGTCCCCGCGCGAGAGCTTGAACTTGCCGGGGATGCCGTGCACGACCATGTCGTTGGGCGACGCGCAGATCGAGCCCGGGAAGCCGCGGTAGCCCTTGAAGGCGGGCGTCGCGCCCTGCGAGCGGATGTACTTCTCCGCCGCCGTGTCGAGCTCCGCCGTGGTCACGCCCGGCCGCACCTTGCCGGCCAGCAGATCCATCGTGCGGACGAGGATCTCCCCGGCGCGGGCCATCCTGTCGATCTCCGCCGGGGTCTTCTTGACGATCATGGGTGTTACAGCCGCTCTTCGAGACGCAGGGTTGCGAGCGTCGCCCTGATGTGGTCGTGGACCTCGACCTTGTCGCGGGTCCCGTCGAAGCGCCGGAGCAGGCCGCGCTCGTCGTAGTAGTCCTTCAGGGGCTCGGTCAGCTCATGGTAGACCCCGAGCCGCTCGCGGATCGCCTCCGGGCGGTCGTCGTCGCGCTGCGCCAGCGGACGGCCGCACTGGTCGCACGCCTTGTCGTGCTTGGGCGGGTCGTACTTGACGTGGTAGAGGTGGCCGTTCGAGCACTGGCGGCGACCGGACAGGCGCTCCACCACGACCTCGTCGGGCGCCTCGATCAGCAGCGCAGCCGTCAGCCGGCGGCCACGCTTCTCCATCTCGTCGCCGAGCGCGTCGGCCTGGCCGATGGTGCGCGGGAAGCCGTCGAGCAGGAAGCCGTCGTCGCCCTCGTCCGCGATCTTCTCGAGGATCATCGCGATCACGAGGTCGTCGGGCACCAGGTGGCCCGCGGCCATGAACTCCTCGGCCTGGCGACCGAGCTCCGTCTGCTCGCGGCGGTGCTCGCGCAGCAGGTCCCCCGTGCCGATGTAGGGCAGCCCGAAGTCGTCCGACAGCCGGCCGGCCTGCGTGCCCTTTCCAGCGCCGGGCGGACCCAGCAGGATCAAGTTCAACTCGCTCACAAGCCGGAGGAGGTTACTTGAGGAAGCCCTCGTAGTTGCGCATCATCAGCTGCGCCTCGAGCTGCTTCATCGTGTCCAGCGCCACGCCGATCACGATCAGGATCGACGTCCCGCCGAAGAAGAAGTTGGCCGAGGTCTGGCTGATCAGGATCGTCGGCAGCGCCGCCACCGCGCCCAGGTAGAGGGCGCCGGGGAAGGTGAGGCGGGAGAGGATGCGGTCGAGGTACTCGGCGGTCGGCCGCCCGGGACGCACGCCGGGGATGAAGCCGCCGTATTTCTTCAGGTTGTCGGCCTGGTCCACGGGGTTGAAGGTGACCGCGGTGTAGAAGTAGGTGAAGACGATGATCATGATCGTCTCGCCTGCGACGTAGGCCCAGCGACCCGGGGCCAGGAACGTCGCGAGCCCGTTGAGCGCCGGGATCAGCTGCCCGACGG
>JBKOYW010000211.1:0-4992 GCA_046744275.1 Actinomycetota bacterium | reverse complement strand
CTGGCCGGGAAGCGTCCCGCGCTCGACGACCGCGACCGGCTCGTCAGGAGTGCGTCCGCCGGCGACGAGCTGCTCGGCGATTCGCGGGAGCGTGCGGACGCCCATGTAGAAGACCAGCGTCCCCGGGAAGCGAGCGAGCGCCGGCCAGTCGATGGTCGTCTCGCGCTTGGCGGGATCCTCGTGGCCGGTGACGAACGCGACCCCGCTCGCCATGTCGCGGTGCGTGACGGGGATGCCGGCGTAGGCCGGGGCGGCGACGCCCGCCGTCACGCCGGGCACGACCTCGAACGGGATGCCAGCCTCGTGCAGCACGAGCGCCTCCTCGCCGCCGCGGCCGAAGACGAACGGGTCGCCGCCCTTGAGGCGCACGACGCGCCGGCCGGCGCGGGCGTGCTCGAGCATCAGGGCGTACGTGTCGTCCTGCGGGAACTGCGGCCCGTCGCCCTGCTTGCCGACGTTGACGATCTGGGCGCCGGGCCGCGCGTGCGCGAGCGCATCGGGCGGGATGAGCCGGTCGTAGAGGACGACGTCGGCGGCGGCGATCAGCTCGACCGCGCGGACGGTCAGCAGCCCCGGGTCGCCCGGTCCCGCGCCCACGAGGTGGACGATGCCGGTCATCGCGCAGCCATCGCCTCGGCGTCGCGCAGCAGGTCGGCCGCGCCGGCGGCGAGCATGCGCCGCGCGAGCGCTCGCCCCGCCGCTTCGAACGCGCCCTCGTCGCCGCCCCCCAGCGCGACTTCGTCGACCAGCCAGGCGGACCCGTCGGGCAGGCCCGCGAAGCCGCGAATACGCACGCGATCCGCGTGAATTCCAACGGGTGTGCGACAACTTGCATCCAATTCACGCACTGCGGCCCGTTCGGCCCGCAGCCATGCCAGGGTGCTGGCATGGCTCACGGCACCGGCGACCTCCGCGGCAGCGCCGTCCTCGCGCGCCTGGACGGCGATCACGCCCTGCCCCGGCGCGGGGACGAACACGTCGCCGATCAGCGCGCCGCCGGCCTCCCGCCGTCGGCCGAGGCGGTCAAGGCCGGCCGCCGCCAGCACCAGCACGTCCACTTCGCCCGCGTCGCGCTTGCGCAGCCGCGTGTCGACGTTTCCGCGCAGCTCCACCACCTCGAGGTCGGGGCGCTCCGCGAGCAGCTGCGCCCGTCGCCGCAGCGCGCTCGTCCCCACGCGCGCGCCCTCGCGAACACGAGCGAGCTGCGCCTCGCCGACCAGCACGTCCGTCGGATCGGCCCGCCGCGGCGCGGCCACGATAGCCGTGCCCGGGGCGAGCTCCCCGGGAACGTCCTTGGCCGAATGCACCGCGAGGTCGATCTCGCCCGCGACCAGCGCCGCCTCGAGCGCGCCCACCCAGCGCGACTTGTCGCCGCTCGCCCGGTTCAGGTCGCCGGCGGTGGTGATCGGCACCAGCTCGACCGAGCCGGGCAGCAGCTTCGCGACCGCGCGCGCCTGGGCGAGCGCGAGCGCGCTTCCGCGCGTCCCGATCCGCAGCGCCGGCGCCGTCAAGGCCGGCGCAGCGCGCGGACCTCCGCGGACCGCTCCGCAGCCTCCTGCGCGTCCGCCTCGGCGAGCCCGAACAGCTCGCGCAGGATCTGCAGGCGCGCGTGGCGATGGTCGGCGTCCAGGCCCTTGACGTGCCGCGTCGGCTCGTGCAGCAGCCGGTTCGCGACGGCGCGGGCGAGCGCCTCGACGCGCCGCCGGTCGCGCTCGCTGAGGCTCTCCCAGCGGCCCTCGTTCTCGCCGAGCACCTGCGCGACGACCTCGTCGCCGCGAGCGCGCAGCGCCGTCACCGTCGGCAGCACCTCGAGCGAGCCGAGCCAGCCCGCGAACGCCTGGATCTCCTCCTCCACGATGCCCTCGGCACGGCGCGCCTCGGCCTTGCGCACGGAGATGTGGCGCGCGACCTGTGCCTGGAGGCCGTCGATGTCGAGCAGCGTGACGCCCGGCAGCTCGGCGCAGTCGTGGTCGATGTCGCGCGGGACCGCGAGGTCGATCAGCAGGAGCGGCCGACCGTGCCGCTCGCCGACGACGAGCGCCAGCTCCTCGGCGCCGACCAGCGTGTGTGGGGAGGACGTGGAGGAGATGACGATGTCCGCGCGGGCGAGCTCTGTCGGCAGCGCGTCGAACGGGCCGGAGGCGCCGCCGAACCGCTGCGCGAGCGCGATCGCCCGCTCGCGGCGGCGGTTGGCGATGAACATCGTCGTCACGCCCTGGTCGTGCAGCGCCTGCGCGGTCAGCTCGGCTGTCTCGCCCGCGCCGACGATCACGACGTGGCGCTGCGCCAGGTCGCCGAGCGCGTCACGCGCGGCGTCGACCGCCACCGACGCGACGCTCGCGCGGCCGACCGAGATCGCCGTCTCCGTGCGCACGCGCTTGCCGGTCGCGAGCGCCGCGCGGAAGAGCTTGTTCGTCATCGGCCCCGTGGTCCGCGCCGACAGCGCCGCCTCGTACGCGCGCTTGACCTGACCCTGGACCTCGGCCTCGCCCACGATCATCGACTCCAGCCCACTCGCCACCCGGTACAGGTGCCGTGCCGCATCGCAGTTGCGCAGCGAGTAGATGCCGTCGAGCAGCTCCGTCGGCCGGATGCCCGCGCGCCGCGCGAGCAGCGAGAGCACCGCCGACTCGGCCTCCACCGGATCCCGGGCGAGGAGGTACAGCTCGGTGCGGTTGCAGGTGGAGAGCGCGACGGCCTCGCCGATCGCGTCGTGGCCGCAGAGCTCGCGCACGAGCTTCTCGGCGCTGCCGTCGGTGAGCGCGATCCGCTCCCGCAGGGCCAGCGGCGCGGTCTTGTGCGAGGCGCCGAGCGCGAGCAGCTCGGTCATCGCGGCACGGCCTCCTCCGCGGGATCCTCGAGCTCGTCGCGCCGGCGGCGGTCGCGCTGCTCGACCAGTTCCGTCAGCTCGCCCAGCTCGCGAGCGATGCGCGCGAGCTTGCCGGCCATGATCGCCACGTAGATCAGGATCAGGGCCAGGAAGACCAGGTAGGCGGCGGCCACGTACGGGCCGGCGTCATCGAGTGGGAGCGCCGGCATCAGAGCTGCTGCGGCGCGGCGCTGCGCGCGGTCGGGGCCCAGGCGTCGTCGTCGGCCGCGAGGCGCCGCTTGAGGGCGCGCAGCCGCATCGACGCCTCCTTAGACGTCAGCTCGTACTTCCACAGCGTCACGAACAGGACGGCCATCCCGGCCAGGGAGACGAGGAACGTGAGCCGCATTTCGCCGGGCATCGAGCCGCCGGTGGCGGTCAGCACCTCGGGGTGCGTGAACGACTCGGCCATCCGGACCGCGGTGAAGCAGACCGGCACGAACGCGCCGGCGACGATCGCGAACACGGCCGCCGTGCGTGCCTGGCGCTCCGGATCCTCGATCGAGAAGCGCAGCGGCTGGTAGCAGGCGTACAGCAGGAACACGATCAGGAACACGACGAGCGTCGGCTCCTCCCACACCCACCAGTGACCCCACGACGCCTTCGCCCAGATCGAGCCGGTCACCAGCACGCCGAGGCCGAGGATCAGCGACAGATGGATCGCCACGTACGACCGCAGGTCGTGCGTGCGGTCGCCGCTGCGCAGATACAGGAAGCCGTAGACCCCGCCCGCAACGAACCCGCACAGCGCGACGATCGCCAGCGGCACGTGCAGGTAGAAGATCTTCTGGATGAAGCCCTGGTCGGCGTCGTTGGGCGCGTAGAAGAAGACCAGCGTGAACGCGCCGATGATGAGGACGACCGAGGCGATGGAGAGGGGCTTGAGCCCCCGGGCGAACACTGGCTACTCCTCCAGGAGAAAGTCGAAGACCGCGAAGGCGAGCAGGCCGAACACGAGATCATAGAGCGCGAGCACCAGCAGCCAGCGGCCGGGCAGCGCCTGGGCGCCCGCCTCGAGCAGCAGCGGCGACGTCGCGCGCGCTGCCGCGATCGCGAGCGGGATCATCAGCGGCAACGCGAGGATCGGCACGATCAGCTCGCGCGCCCGAGTCTGGATGCCGAGCGCGCCGATCAGCGTCCCCACCAGGGCGATCCCGAGATCGGCCAGCAGCAGCACGGCGACCAGCTCCGGCACGGCCTCCCACGGCGTCGGCCCGAGCAGCAGGATCGCGAACGCCGGGACCGCCGCCAGCTCGACCGCCGCGAGGAAGCAGAACAGCACCGTCGCTTTCGCCACGAACAGCGACGTGCGGTCGACCGGGGCGAGCAGGAAGCCGTCGAACCCGCCCTGCTCGCGCTCGGCCACGAACAGCCGCACGATGCCGAGGACGGCGGCGAACAGCAGCGTCACCCAGAGCACGCCGGCGGCGAGCTCGCCCTCGACCGAGCGGCGGTCGAGCGCGAAGTGGAACAGCACGAACGTCGAGACGCTGAACAGCAGCATCGCGGGTATTGCCTCGCCGGTGCGAAGCTCGATCCGGAGGTCCTTGCGGACGAGGGCGTCGACCGCGCGCCTCATGGCCGCGTCCCTCCCACGAGCCCGGCGGCGCCACCGCTCACCGGTACAGCCCTCGCAGGTCGCCGGGGCCGACGTCGCCCGCCGGCGCGAGCAGCTCCGGTCGCCCGCCTCGCAGCCCGAGCACGAGGTCGGCCTCCGCCAGCCCCAGCTCGACGTCGTGCGAGATCAGGACCCGCGCGGCACCGCTCCCGCGCCCGATCAGCGGCGCGACCGCGCCGGCGGCGCCCGGGTCGAGGTTGGCTAGCGGCTCGTCGAGCAGCAGCAGCTCCGGCTCGTGCAGCAGCGCGCGGCAGATCGCCACCCGCTGCGCCATGCCGCGCGACAGCGACCGCACCGGCTCGTCGGCCCGCCCGGCCATGCCGACCGCCTCCAGCAGCTCGCCCGCACGCCCGGGCTCGACCCCGTGCAGCCGCGAATGGAATCGCAGGTTCTCGCTCGCGGTGAGGTCGCGATAGAGGAGCGGCTCGTGCGCGAGCAGGCCGATCCGGCCGCGCACCGCCCAGCCCTCACGAGGCAGCGGGCGGCCGAGCACGCGCGCCTCGCC
>JBKOYW010000209.1:0-6354 GCA_046744275.1 Actinomycetota bacterium | reverse complement strand
GCGCGGCTGAGCGCCGAGAGCACGGCCGCTCCCGGCGCCGAGGTCGAGCTGAGCCTCGACACCAGCCAGATCAAGCTGTTCGACGCGGGCAGCGGCCGCACCCTGACTGTGGCCTGACCCACGTTGGGTTCACCGCCCCCGCGGCCTCGCCGCGGGGGCCGGTGGTCACGAGCGCTCCGTCACCGCTCCGCGGGGCTCGGGCGCCGGGGCGGGAGTCCCGGGCCGGTGGAGCAGGTTGTTCACGCCCTTGATCCCGTCGACCTTCTTGGCGTCGTCGGCAAGGCGCGCGATCCACGCCTCGTCGGCGACCACGCCGCGCAGGTTGGCGACGCCGGCCTGCACGTCGACCGACACGTCGCCCTTCGGGGCGTCCGGCGCGCGGAAGATCTCGGTCTCCACCTTGCGAGCGAGCGTGACGTCGTCGACGTCCTCGATCCGATGGCTGCCGGGCATGCTCGGCGTCGCCGCCGACACCGCGCCCTTGGCCTTGCCGGCCGCGTAGCTGGCCTTGGTTGCCGCCTGCTCCTTGCCGGCGTGCGCCTTCGAGGCCGCCCGGTCCCGCAGCTGGTTGCGGCGTTTGCGGCCGCTGTCGGGATCCAGGAAGTGCGCCGCGGCGGCGCCGGCCGCGACACCGAACAGCAGGGTGATGAGTCGGCTCATCGAGCTTCTCCTTCGACGTTTTCCTTCGTTTCGGGCTACCCACGGCCGGGGCCACGAAACGAGCTCTGAGGTCAGGAGGGCGGGCGGCGGCGGACCTGGCGCGGAGGGGTCCGCCGGCGGCGCCGGCGGCGCCGCTCCTCGCGGCGCAGGCGCTCGATCACCTCGTCGCTCCACTCGTGCGTGCGGAGGACGCGGTAACGGTCGGCGGCGACCCGCAGGTACGCCTCGGTCTCGGTCTCGTCGTCGTCGATGAGGTCGCCCGCCCGTAGGAGCTCGACCACCGGTACGTACTCCTCGTTGAACCAGTGGTGCGCCACCTCGGCTCGGTCCATGTAGGTCCCGCGGTGCTGCATCGCGCGGAAGCCCCAGGCCTCGACGGCCTCCGACAGCACGCCGAAGTCCCACGGGTCGGTGAGCTCGATCCGCCGCCGCGATTCGCTCGGCAGCGGTACGCGCTCGCGGAACAGGCGCTCGTGGTCCTTGAGCGGGAGGTCGGACACCCGGGTGTCCTCGCCCAGGCGCACGCGCGTGGTGACCTCGACCACATAGGCGTCGATGTCGTCGCGGCCGAGGGACTTCGCGACGGAGACCCGGTGGTGGCCGTCGCGCACGAAATAGAGGTCCCCGATCTTGTAGAGCGAGACCGGCGGCAGGGCCTCGCCACGCCGCTGGGCGGACGCGATCCGCTCCCAGCGGCTGCGCAGCCGTGCCGAGGTGGGGCGAAAGCCGCGGTCGAAGTCGACGCCGCGGTCGACGGTTCCGACGATCGCGTCGAGCGGGACGACGTGCAGCCCGAGGTCGTGCTGGCCGGTGCGCCCGAGCGCCTCGACGACCTCCTCGAACGGCAGCATGAGCGCGACGTCGTCGGGCTCGCGCCGCAGCCGGCGGCCGATGTCGGCCAGCAGGCGCGACCGGCGGGCGCGGGAGAAGTCTGACTGGGCGTCGGACTCGGGGAAGCCGCTGCTCACCCGAGGCGGGGCCTCACCCGCCGGCGCTGACGGCGTCGCCGTCTAGCGCGTCGTCCAGCGACCGCACGAGCGTGAAGACCCCGTCGAGGCCGGTGATGCGGAACGTCTTCACGATCGCGTCATTGTCGCAGACGACCACCAGCGAGCCGCCGCGCAGCTTCAGGCGGCGGTGAGCCCCGATCAGGACGCCGAGGCTCGAGGAATCGATGAACGTGGTCTCGGACAGATCGATGATCACGCCGGAGCGCCCGGCGTCGATCGGCGCCGAGACGCGCTGCTTGAACTCGGGAGCGGTGAACAGATCGATCTCGCCGGTGACGGCGACGATGTGCGTGTCGCCGTCCACCTGCCGGTCCGTGATCGCGAATTCGATCGCCATGAGCCTGTCTCTCCTGCCCGGCCGGAGCCGGTCTGAATCATCGCCCGTTCGAGTACGCCAGGCGGACGTACAGAAACTCAGTATCGCCTTCCGGGGTGACGGAGAGCTCGTCGGCGAGCTGCTCGATGACGTTGCCGACGCCCGGTACCGCCGCGTCCACGATCAGCGCCTGGCCGCCGCCCTGGCGCAGCGGGCCGACGCGCAGCAGCAGCGAGCGGTCCCCGGGATCGAGGGCCACGTTGATCTTGTCGTCCACGCTGTGCGCGGGCGCGCGCGCGGCGATGAGGTCGGCGACCAGCACGGCGTCGTCGAGCCGGTCGAGCGGCAGGTCGGCGCGGGCGGCGAGCATGCCGACCACGCGGCGCAGAATGGGGCCTACCAGCGGGCCGGAGGCGATGGAGACCGTCGTCGCCGGCTCCTGGCCAGTCACGCGATCCCCAGGCGTGGGCGGCAGCGGAACGACATCGCGACGCGGCTGCCGCGGATGGGCAGCTCCTGGAGCTCGACCGAGTCGGCGAGCGCGGAGATCAGCGGCAGGCCGAGGCCGGGTCCGGCGACGTCCGCGCTCGAACCGAGGCCCTGTCCCTGATCGCTCACGATCAGGTCGAGCCGGTCGCCGTTGGGCCGGATCACGACGTCGATCGGGCCGGGGTGCCCGTCCTGGTAGGCGTGGCGCACCACGTTGGTGCACGCCTCGGTGACGGCGAGCCGCATGTCCTCGACCAGATCCGGCGGCAGGCTGAGGGCGTCGGCGAATGCGCCGAGCATGTGCCTGATCACCGCCACGTTCTCAGGGCGGGCCGGGAGGGTGAGCCGCACGTCCGAGCTCAGCGGCACCGGGCGCAGTCGCGAGCCCCTTCGGGGGCGGTGCATCGCCATTCTCTCTCGTGCGCTCCCCTTGAAGGTTCGGGAGGACATTTCGCTGCCCATACTGACTCGATCTGCTGTACCCCGGCTCAGGATTGCGGTAACAGCGCGGCGGTTCGTGGTCCTCGACCGTACCTCGCGTTCCGGGGGTCGGGAGCATGACATGTCGGGGCTCCCTATGATCGCCGCGAGGATCGAGGGCCGTGGAAGAGCGAGACGAGCGTCAGGAGGCGGCGAGGATCGACGCGCGCGGGATCAGGCCGCCGGCGGCGTATTCGATCGCCGTCGGCGATGCGCCCGCGGGCGTGTCCGTGATCGTGCTGCGCGGCGAGCTGGACCTGGCTGCCGCCCCGGTGCTGCGGGCGCGGGTCGACGAGGCGGCGTCCGGCAGCGCGCTGGTGATCGACCTCACGGAGACGACCTTCATCGATTCAGCGGTGCTCAAGGAGCTGCTGCGGGCGCGCGCCGAGCTGGCCGCGCACGACGTCCGGCTCGTGCTCGCCGCCGTCCCGCCGCCGGTGCGGCGCCTGCTCGACCTCACCCGCACGTCGGAGCTGTTCGACGACGCGCCAGACGTAACCAAGGCGCTCGCGCGAGCTTGCGAGCGCGAGTAAGCCGCACACGATTTCGTTACGCAGCTGAGCGCCTGAGCGGGACCGCGGCCTCGGCCTCGCGCGTGTTCGCCCCCGCGCACAGCCAGGAGAAGCCCGCCTGCAGCATGTCGCTGCCGGCCGATGCGGCGAGGACCGTCGCGACCGTGCGGCCCGCTTCGGGCGCGTGCAGCCGCAGCGCGACGAGCCCGAGCGCCGTCCAGGCGCCCGTGCAGCGCGTGCACGTCAGCAGCTCGCCGACCGCGTAGCGCAGCCGCCGGCCCTTCGGGCGCTTGCGATCGCCCTGCTCCTCGACGAACGGCTGCCGGATCCACGTCTCGACCTTCTCGTGCACGATCAGCTTCGACAGCGCGAACGTGGCTGCGGCGAGCACCGGGACCTCGGAACGCGGCACGGGCTCGCGGCCGCGCGCCGTCACCGCGACGGCTCCCAGGAGCGCGCCGTAGACGGTCGTCAGCGCCGCGTAGTCGGCCGCCTCGGTGGGCGTCTGGCCAACCGGCCGCACGTCAGATCGGCCGCGGGTTCGGGTCGGGCGGCAGTGGCCCGGGCTCGGGTGTGGGCGTCGGAGGCTGCGGCGGCGGCTCGGGCCTGGGGATGGGGGAGGTCACGCCCTTCGCCTACCCGCGCTCCAGGCCACTTAGCCTGGATCCACCGATCATCGGCGCCGCGGGAATCGCTTAACGACCGAAGCGCCCCAGAGGGGCGCCCCGGCCTGATGAGGAGGAGGGTGTGGCGCGCCGGCCGGAGAGTTGGAGGGCAGTCCGCGACGCGACAGGTCTGCCAATTCCCACTGGACGCGCAAATCAAACCGTCCGGTGCGTCCAGACGGAGTTGGCGCGCCGGCGCTCGTGACGCCGTGTCAGCGCGGACGGTCGGCCAGACGCTCGGATTCCGGTCCGACGGGTCCGCCGCTCTCGCCCTCGCCTCCGACGCCGCCCTCGCCGGCCGGGGGAACGGAGCCCCCCGCCTCGGGGGTGCCCTGGCCCTCGTCGGCCTTCTCGTCCGAGTGCTGAACCGTGTCCCCCAGCGGGGTCTGCTCGTCCGGCGCGACGATCGCGGCCTGGCGCTGCCGGCGGGCGGCGCTGAGGACGAAGAAGGTGACCGCCGCGGCGACGATCAGGAGCAGGATGATGGCGGCGATGACGTAGCCCATGGCGTTCGCCTACCCACGCGCGCGGAGGGGTAGTCCCGTCCGAGAGACGAACGAGAGGACGATCATGGCTGACAAGCTGCAGGGCAAGCGCATCGCATTCCTGGTCGCGCCCGAGGGCACCGAGCAGGTCGAGCTCACCCAGCCGTGGGAGGCCGTCTCCGGCGAGGGCGCGACCGCCGAGCTGGTCTCGACCGAGACGGGCGAGGCCCAGGCGTTCAACCACCTCGACAAGGCCGACACGTTCAAGGTCGACCGCACCGTCGGCGATGTCACCGCGGCGGACTACGACGGGCTCGTGCTGCCGGGCGGCGTCGCGAACCCCGACTTCCTGCGGATGGACGAGACCGCGGTCGCGTTCGTGCGCGGCTTCTTCGAGCAGGCCAAGCCGGTCGGCGTGATCTGCCACGGCCCGTGGACGCTGGTCGAGGCCGACGTGCTGCGCAACCGCAAGATCACATCGTGGCCGTCGCTGCGGACCGACATCCGCAACGCGGGCGGCAACTGGGTCGACGAAGAGGTCGTGGTCGACGAGGGGCTCGTCTCCTCGCGGAAGCCGGACGACCTCCCGGCGTTCTGCGCCAAGATCGTCGAGGAGTTCGCCGAGGGCGTGCACGAGGGCCAGCGCCAGAGCGTCAGCTCGGCTTCCTGACCAAGCCGGCCGGTCGTCCTCGCCGCCTCGGCAAAGCCGGACCATGGCCTGAGGCCGCCTGCTATCGGTAGCCTCCTTGTACGCGCGGGTCCCGCAGGCAGCGGGCTGCGCGTGGGACGCCAGCCTCCATGACTCCGAGCACTCCCGAGCGGCCGGTCGCCGCCACCGAGGCGGAGATCCCCGGCCCGACCCGGGCCGAGGAGGATCGGCGCTTGCTGGTCCGCTACCACCGCCACGGCGATCAGATGGCCCGCGAGCAGCTGGTCCAGCGCCTGCTGCCGCTCGCGCGGCGCATGGCGCGCCGCTACCGGCGGTCCGACGAGCCGCTCGACGATCTCGTGCAGGTGGCGACGCTCGGCCTGATCAAGGCGATCGATCGCTTCGACCCCGCGCGCGAGACCGCGTTCTCCTCCTACGCCGTGCCGACGATGCTGGGCGAGCTCAAGCGCTACTTCCGTGACAACGGCTGGGCCGTGCACGTCCCGCGCGGGATGCAGGAGCGAGTGATGCAGGTCGACAACGCCGTCAAGGACCTCTCGCGCCGGCTCGGGCGCTCGCCGTCGGTGGCCGAGATCGGCGAGATGCTCGATCTCTCGCCGGAGGCCGTGCTGGAGGCGATGGAGGCCGCGTGCGCGTACGACGCGGTCTCGCTGGAGTCCTACCGCTTCGGCGACGAGGGCGATGGGGAGACCTACGCCGAGTCGATCGGCGTCGAGGACGAGCGATTCGAGCTGGTCGAGTACGGCGCGACGATCGCGCCGACGCTCCAGGCGCTGCCGCCGCGCGACCGGATCGTGCTCCACCTGCGGTTCGTCGAGGATCTCACCCAGGCGGAGATCGCCGAACGCGTCGGCGTCTCGCAGATGCATGTCTCGCGCCTGATCCGTCGCGCGCTCGAGCGGCTGCGTACGGTCGCGGACCACGCTGGCTGAGCGGCGGTCATTCCGGTGACCCGGATCGTTTGATCCGAAGCGGCTCTCGGTGAGCCGTTGCTGCATGGGGAAGGTCCTGGGTGTCAATGCGGTGTTCCACGATCCGGCCGCCGCGCTGCTGGTCGACGGGGAGAT
>JBKOYW010000355.1:0-6789 GCA_046744275.1 Actinomycetota bacterium | reverse complement strand
GGCACGTCTACGTCGACCTCGCGACGATCCGCGAGACTGCGACAGTCGACGCCGAGGAGCCGGTCGACCTGGCGGCCCTGCCGTGGCCGGACGCCGGCGAGTGGCTGGAGCGGGTCGCCGCCAGCGAGCTCGTCGCGGCCGGCGAGGACGGCGGCGCCGACCGCCCGCTGCGGCTGGTCGGCTCCGCGCTCTACCTCGACCGCTACTGGCGCGAGGAGCGCCAGGTGGCGGCCGACCTGCTCGCCCTGGGCTCCCGGCTCGAGGTCATCGCCGGCGGTCCGGGCACCGGCAAGACGACCACGGTCGCCCGGAACCTCGCGCGCCTCATCGACGACGGCGCCGACCCGGCGCTGGTCGCACTCGCAGCGCCGACCGGCAAGGCGGCGGCGCGCCTGAGCGAGGCGGTGCACGAGGAGGCGGCGCGGATCGAGGTCTCCGGCGTGGTCCGGGAGCAGCTGCTCGGAATTGAGGCGTCGACGCTGCACAGGCTGCTCGGCTGGCGGCCCGGCTCGCACAGCCGCTTCCGGCACGACCGCGCGAACCGGTTGCCGCACGACGTCGTGATCGTCGACGAGACCTCGATGGTGTCGCTGTCGCTGATGGCGCGGCTGGTCGAGGCGGTCCGCCCGGATGCCCGTCTGATCCTGGTCGGCGATCCGGGACAGCTCACGTCGATCGAGGCGGGGGCCGTGCTCGGCGACATCGTCGCGGCGTCCGAGGGCATCGTCGTGCTCGACCGCGTCCACCGCTTCGGCGGCGCGATCGCGCAGGTCGCCGACGCGATCCGCCGCGGCGATGCCGACGCGACGATCGAGGCGCTGGCCGGCGTGCATGGCGAGCGCGCCCAGCCGGCGGTCACGTGGACGCCGGATCCCGACGCGGTCAGGGACGGCGCCGTGGCCTGCTTCCGTGCGGTCGCCGAGGCAGCCCGCGACGGCGACGGCACGCGCGCGATCCAGGCGCTCGGCGGCTTCCGGATCCTGTGCGCGCACCGCCGCGGCCCGCACGGCGTGACGGGCTGGACGGCGCGCGTCGAGAGCTGGCTCGCGCACGAGGGTCTCGCCGCCGACGGCGAGTGGTACGCCGGCCGACCCCTGCTCGTCACCGAGAACGACTACGGCCTCGGCCTCTACAACGGCGACACCGGCGTCGTGATCGCGGACGGCGACGGGCGGCTCAGCGCGGCGTTCGAGCGCCACGGCGCGCTCGCCGAGTTCAGCCCCACGCGCCTCGCCGCCGTCGACACCGTGTACGCCATGACCGTGCACAAGAGCCAGGGATCGCAGTTCGACACCGCCGCCGTCCTGCTGCCCGACGCGGCGTCGCCGATCCTCACCCGCGAACTCCTCTACACAGCCGTGACGCGAGCCCGGAACGAGCTGATCCTCGTCGGCGACGAGGCCGCGGTGCGCGCCGCCGTGGGTCGGCCGGTGGCGCGCGCGTCCGGGCTCGCGAGGCGGCTCAGCCAGTCGCCGCCTTCCAGGTGACTTGCCCGGAGTCACAGCTGAGTGTCGTGGCCCCCGCAGCGTCGGTGCCGGTGACCGTGACGCGCAGGCTGCCTCTCACTGACCGTCGGGCTACCGAGCCGGCCAGCTTGTAGCCGTATGCGAGCGTGCCGCCGTCGTCGGTCGGATACGACTCGTCGTCCGTGCTGGCAAAGCGGCCCGAGCGCACCGTGAGCCCGCGGTATCGCTCGCCGAAGCGGAAGTACCGGTCCGGAGGCTCGCACGTGTCGCTCTCCCAACCGACCAGGAGGTCGGTCACCGTCTTGCGCTTGCGGTCGAGCCTCGCGACGACCGGTTCGTCCTGCGTCGTCTTGCCGCCGAAGATGCGGCCGGCCGACCGCGAAGCGAACCATTTCAGGCTGCCGGTCTCGCAGGTCATGACCTCCGTGCCGCTGGCGTTGTCGAGGATCGAGACCGTCGCCGCCAGCTTCCCCGAGGCGGCCTGCCCACTGCGCAACTTGCCCGACAGCTCGACGGTGATGAGGGCGGTCTGCTCGCCCAGATCGCGTGCGGTCAGCTGCATGCCGATGAACCGCCCTTTGCCGTTCAGCGAGATGACGAGGTCGTCCGGCCCAGGCGAGAACCCGATATCGGGCTTGACGGGCGTCAGCGCGCTGGCCAGCGCGAAGCTCCGCCCGTCCTGGCAGGCCGCGTCCCATGCGATCACCGCCGACCGCAGCTTCTTGACCTTGGCATCTGTTGTGATGACGATCGCCTCCGCGGCACTGGTGGACCCGCCGAACACTCCGTTGGCTCCGAAGGCGGGCGGGGTGGCGATGGATGACAGGGCGGCCGCGACGGTGAAGGCGGCGACCCGGCGGAACACGGACATGGTGGCCTCCAGTGCGGGAAGGGCGGTCTGCCGACCGTAGGCAGCCCGCCCCACCCGCACATCGGGCGAACACGGGATATCCGGCTCGCGGAGCACCCGATCTTTCAGACGTGCGTCTGAGCGATCGCCGCCGTCGCGGGCAGCACGGTCAGCACGGCGACGAACACGACGGCGGTGATGCGGGACCTGACGGACATGGGGACCCTCCCGGGCTTCGGGCCGGCGTCCTGGTGATGCCGGCTGTGCCGCGAGGATCGGCGCCACCGGGCGTCGCTCACATGGGCCAGGAGTGGGGGCTCGAGTCCCCCTGGGTGGACCTCGAAACCGCCCTAGGTGGCGATGCTGAGCGCGTGCGCTCGCCCGGCGGCCTCCATGCGCGTGTGCACGTCGAGCTTGGAGAAGATGTGGCCCACGTGCGTGCCGACGGTCTTCTCGCTGATGAAGAGGCGGTCGGCGATCTGGCGGTTGGTGAGCCCGTCGGCCAGCAGGCGCAGCACGTCGGTCTCGCGCCGCGTCAGCAGCGGCTCGTCGGCCGGCTCGAGCGCCGCCGAGGCGTCTGGCTGGTGACCCGGGGCACGGCGCTTCGGACTATCTCACCAGTGGCTCGAACCCGCCACGCCCGCGCCGCCCGCACTAGCATCAGCCGACCAATGCGCGTGACCCTTCCCGACGGTTCGGAGCGAGAGCTCTCCAGCGGTGCCACGGGCGCCGACCTGGCCGCCTCGATCGGCGAGGGCCTCGCGCGCGCCGCGCTCGCGATCCGGGTGCTCGACGGCGACGGCCCCGACCGGCGGGACGGCAGCGCGTACGACGAGGGGCGGATCCGCGACCTGGCGGCGCCGCTGCAGGACGGCGAGCGCGTCGAGATCGTCACCGCGAAGAGCGACGACTGGGACTCGGTCCAGCTCATCCGCCACGACACCGCCCACGTGCTGGCGGCCGCCGTGCTCGACCTCTATCCGGGCACCAAGATCTCGATCGGCCCGCCGATCGGCGAGGGCTTCTACTACGACTTCGAGTTCCCGGACGGCGTCAGCGTCTCCGAGCACGACTTCGAGGCGCTCGAGGCCAAGATGCGCGAGCACGTCAAGGCCGACGAGCCGTTCGTGCGCGAGGACGTCCCGGTCGGCACCGCGCTCGAGCGGTTCGTGCGCGAGGGGCAGGACTACAAGGTCGAGCTGATCGAGGACCTGGTCCGCGACCAGGGCGTGGAGACCGTCAGCCTCTACACCAACAACGGATTCACCGATCTCTGTCGCGGACCACACACGCCGTCGACCAAGCGCGTCAAGGCGTTCAAGCTCCTGTCGATCGCCGGCGCCTACTGGCGCGGCGACGCGAGCCGCCAGATGCTCACCCGGATCTACGGCACCGCCTTCCACTCCAAGGACGACCTCGAGCAGTACCTGCACCAGCTCGAGGAGGCCCGCGCGCGCGACCACCGCCGCCTCGGCCGCGACCTCGGCCTGTTCATGTTCAGCGAGCTGAGCCCCGGCTCGCCGTTCTGGCATCCGAACGGCATGGCGATGCTCAACCAGCTCACCGAGCTGTGGCGCAAGGAGAACGCCGAGCGGGGCTACCGCGAGGTCAAGACGCCGATCCTCTACGACGTCTCGCTCTGGAAGCAGTCCGGTCACTGGGACGTGTACCGCGACAACATGTACTTCACGGACGACCTCGAGGGCCATCCGATGGGCCTGAAGCCGATGAACTGCCCGGCTCACGTCCAGCTCTTCAAGGACGGTCGGCACTCGTACCGCGACCTGCCGATCCGCTACTCGGAGGCCGGGCTCGTGCATCGCCACGAGCCGAGCGGGACCCTGCACGGGCTGCTGCGCGTCCGGCACATCACCCAGGACGACGCCCACATCTTCTGCACCGAGGAGCAGGTCCCGGAGGAGATCCAGCGCTGCCTGGACTTCGGCTTCGCGATCTACGACACCTTCGGCTTCGAGCCGCGACTGGAGCTCTCGACCCGTCCCGACAAGCGGGTCGGCACCGATGAGATGTGGGACCGCGCCGAGGCCGGGCTCGAGCGGGCGCTCGTCGACAAGGGCCTCGAGTTCGAGTTCAACCCCGGCGACGGCGCTTTCTACGGGCCGAAGATCGACCTGCACATGACCGACTCGATCGGCCGCCCCTGGCAGCTCGGCACCATCCAGCTGGACTACTACATGCCGGAGCGGTTCGAGCTGACCTACACCGGCGCCGACAACGCAGAGCACCGGCCGGTGATGATCCACCGCGCCCTGATGGGCAGCTTCGAGCGCTTCATGGGGATCCTCATCGAGCACTACGCAGGCGAGTTCCCGCTCTGGCTGGCTCCGGTCCAGGCCGCGGTGCTGCCGCTCGCCGACCGCCACGCCGACTACGCGCGCGAGGTGCAGGCGGCGCTCACCGCCGGCGGGCTGCGGGCCGATCTCGACGAGCGCACCGAGTCGGTCGGCCGCAAGATCCGCGAGGCCGAGCTGCGCAAGGTCCCGTACATGCTCGTGGTCGGCGACCGCGAGGCCGAGCAGCGCGCGGTCGCGCTGCGGCGCCATCGCGAGGGCGACCAGGGCACGGTGCCGCTCGACGAGGCGGTCGAGCGGCTCGTCGCCGAGGCTGCCTCGCGCGGGGACTGACCTTGGAGCGCCGGGACAGCGGCCTGCTGGTCGGGGCGCTCGGCCTCGCCCTGTCCTTCAGGCCGTCGCTGGTGCGCCGTAGCCGGCGCGACCAGGTGATGGTCTCCGCGACGGCGCTCGCGTTCGGGGCGATCGCCGGCACCTGGACCGAGGCGCTGGTAGCCGCGCTCGCTCGCCGCATGGACGAGCGCGAGGGCGCCGCGCGCGGCATCGTGATCGGCGGGGGAGCGGTGGCGATCCTGGGCCAGCTCCCGGCCCATCGCAACTCGGCCGTCGCGCTTGCCGGCTCCGCCGCGCGGGTGGCCGGGATCTCCGCGATCGCCGGCACCGTCGCGCCGAAACGGGTCGGCGGTGACCCGCTGCGCGACCCGCGCAAGCGGTTCGCTCTCTGGGTGGCCGGCGTCGGGACCTACGTCGGCTGGCAGCAGCTGATGAAGCGCTCGAAGCCCCGCCGGGCGCGGATGACCGAGTGGCCCGACGCCGACTACCTGCCGACCGTCTCGATCGGCCCCGAGTCGCTGATCCCGCGCGAGACGCTCGACTTCGAGGCCAGCCGGTTCCTGGCCGGCACCGAGAAGGGCCTGCCGGTCGACCCGATCCGCGTGTTCGTCGGCGTCCACTCGGCGCCGACCGTCGAGGAGCGCGCGGAGCTCGCGGTCCGCGAGCTCGCCCGCCTCGGCGCGTTCGAGCGGAGCCGGATCGTCGTCATCTCCGCCACGCTGCGCGGCTATGTGAACCCGATCATCCCCGACGCCGTCGAGCAGTTCTCCGGGGGCGACTGCGCGTGCGTGGTGATCCAGTACTACGACAAGCGCACGATGCTGATGCCGGCCAAGGTGCCGATCGCCGCCCGCACGCACCGCGAGCTGCTGCGCCGGCTGGTGCGGCACCGCGGGGACGCCGAGGTCTTCGTCTACGGCGAGAGCCTCGGCGCATGGGCGAGCCAGAACGTGTTCCGGACCGGCGGGACGGCGGCGCTCGACGCGCTCGGGGTGTCGCGCGCGCTGTGGATCGGGACGCCGTACTTCTCGCTGCTGCGGCGGGACTTCGAGCGCGGCAAGCTGCCGACCGACGAGCGCGTGGCCACGATCCGCGCGACCGACCTCGTCGACGAGGACCCGCCCGACACGGACCGGCTGCGGTTCGTGTTCCTTCATCGGATGACCGATCCGGTCGTCCTGTTCCCGGGACTGGAGCTGTTCTGGCGGCGCCCCGACTGGATGCCGTCCAGCGAGTGGCGGCCGGGCATCACGTTCGTCCAGACGCTGATCGACCTCATCAACGCCACCAACTGGACGTCGGCGCTGCCACAAGCGATGGCGCACGACTACCGGCTCGAGGGACCGCTCGGCGTCCGTCTCGCGTTCGGCTTCCACGACGTGCCGCGAGAGGAGGCGGCCCGCATCGCCGACGAGCTGATCGCGCAGGAAGTCGCCAACGGAGCCCACTTGCGTGGGGCGCGGCGCCGCTATACTGCCCCGCGTTGACCACGCGTTCGAACTCAGCGCCGCGCACTTCTTGACGCGACGCCATCAAGCCTAGTGCCGGTCCCCAGACGCTTCGACCGGCAGCCGCCTGAGCGTGACCCCACCCGGATCAACGAGCGCATCCGCGTTCCCGAGGTCCGGCTCATCGACGAGAACGGCCAGCAGGTGGGGATCATGCGCACCCAGGAAGCCCTACGGATGGCGCAGGACCGCGACCTCGACCTCGTCGAGGTGGCGCCCGACGCCAAGCCGCCGGTGACCCGGATCCTGGACTACTCGAAGTACAAGTACGAGCAGGTCCAGAAGCAGAAGGCCGCCCGCAAGCACCAGCAGCAGATCAA
>JBKOYW010000258.1:0-12297 GCA_046744275.1 Actinomycetota bacterium | reverse complement strand
GAGTACGAGGGCGGCAACCGCGCCGCGTACTACCTCGCGCAGGAGAACACCGCCGACGCGACCAAGCACTCGGTGCTGACCGGCCTGGCGCCGGCCGGCGCGGTGCTGCGGCTGAAGAAGTCCTTCCAGACGCCGACGTCGCAGGACACGACGTTCACCGACACGCTCGACAGCACGATGCAGGTGCCCGCGAACGGCCGCTTCGAGTGGCACATCAACCCGTCGACGCGCCCGCTGGTCGCCCAGGAGCGCGGCCGCGAGCCGACCGGCGATCCGAGTCCGCCGCAGCAGTTCGCGGCGCGTGGCGAGTCCACGCCGTGCGCGAACTTCGACGACCCGCCGGAGACGTGTTACGAGGACCACGTGATCACGGTCCCGGGCGGCGAGGGGATCGACAACGCGCGCGCGACGATCCGCGTCGAGTGGCCGACGCCGGTCAGCGACTACGACATGAAGGTCTACCGCGACGGCGTCGAGGTCGGCAGCTCCGGCCAGGGCACGACCACGTTCGAGCAGATCACGCTCGGCGACCCGGCGCCCGGCGAGTACGTCGTCCGCGTGATCAACTACGCGGGCGTCGAGCCGTGGACCGGGACGGTCACCTTCGAGGGACCGGAGGCGTTCCAGCCCGCGCAGACGGAGACCTGGACGCTGTTCTGCGAGGACCCGGACGGGACGATCCGGTCGGCCCGGCAGCTCGGCATCGCGCGAGGCGAGCGCCGGTCGCTGGACCTCCGCGGCGGCTGCGCGCGGCGCTCCTAGACGGCGGCGATCCGCCGGGCCCCGCGGGGCCCGGCGGATCCCAGTGCCGCTACTCCTCGGGAAGCGGTTCGCAGTTCACGATCGTGTCGTTGTCGGGGACGCCGTCGCCGTCCGCGCGGGGAGGCAGCTCGCCGCCGAAGCAGCGCGGGTCGTCGCCGGCGCCGCCGTTGACGAGGTCGTCGTTGTCGCCGCCGGTCTGCGCGAGGTCGTCGCCGGGACCGGCGAACAGCTGGTCGTTGCCGTCGTTGCCGCGCAGGTCGACACGCCCGCGCCCGCCCACGAGCCGGTCGTCTCCCTCCTGCCCGGTCAGGATGTCGAAGCCGCCGCCGCCCGCCAGCAGGTCGTCGCCGGAACCGCCGAGCAGCGTGTCGTGCAGCGGTCCGCCCTTGAGGATGTCGGTGCTGAAGTCGGCCTCGCCGCCGACCACTTCGTTGCCGCCCTTGAGGTCGTCCTTGCCGTCCTCGCCCTCGAGGGTGTCGCGGCCGAGCCCGCCGGACAGGACGTCGTCGCCCTCGCCCCCGCGGATGCGGTCGCGGCCGTCGCCGCCGCAGATCGTGTCATTTCCTTCGCGGCCGTCGACGACGTCGTTGCCTCCGAGCACGACGATCACGTCGTCGCCGCTCGTGCCCGTCGTGATGTCGTCGCCGTCGTCCTCGATCGTGGCCACCTTCCCGAGACAACTCGGGGGCGGGGGCCCCGCCGAGGCGGCCATGGGGACGACGGCGGTGACGGCGAGGAGCGCGAGCGTGCCCGCCAGCTTTCTGCTGAACATGATGCGATCCCTTTCATGGGGGTCGAGTGCGTGTCAGCACGCATGACCCCGGGGTCGCGGCGAAGGTTGGCCGGTTAGGCGGCGATCAGCCCGCGGAAGTGCGCGATGAACCGCTCCTGCTCGTGCGGCGGGTACGTGCTGCGGACGGTCTCGACGAGCAGGTCGTCGAAGTCCTGCGAGGCGACCCACTCGGACACCATCTCGTCGACGTGGGGGATGCGGCTGTCGCAGAAGTCCTGGTAGCGCTCGACCTCGAAGTACTCGTCAGCGAGCCTGCGGTAGCCGGCCAGCTTCTCCTCGTAGCCGAGGTCCTCGCGATCGCCGATCTCGAAGTAGCTGCGGGTGTCGAGGTCCAGGCGCGGGGTGCGGCGGGTGACGACGCAGAACACGCACCAGCGCAGCAACGCCTTCATGGCCCACGGGAAGTAGTGGTGCAGGCTGGTGATGGCGACGTCGGGCGACGCGTTGGCGTAGTCGATCGGATACGCCTCGGTGCCGCGCACCAGCGTCTCGCAGGAGTTGAACTCCCAGCGGAAGAACGCGTTGATGAGGCGGCTGATGGTGAGCACCTCGTCGCCCGTCTCGGGTGACAGGAACTCGTGGTCGACGGCGTAGCGGTCGTGCATCGGTAGCTCGGGCCGGAACCGCATGACCATCGTCTCGGCGCCGATCGACAGCGACCGGGCGAACACGTCGAAGCCGTCGATGGCCGCCTGCAGGTGCATGAGCCGCTGACCCGAGCTGTCGTAGGCCGCGCGGAGCTCGGCCGGGTTGGAGATGTGGCTCACGCCGACCCACTGGCCGCCGTCGTAGGGCTTCATGAACAGCGGGTAGCCGATGCGCTCGGCGATCTGCTCGAGGTCGAACGGCTGGTTGTACTTGGCGGCGGTGTACGCGAAGCGCGCGTTGTCGGGCGGGACCTTGTGCGGGACGAGCACCGTCTGCGGCACCTTCAGCCCGAGCCGCAGCATCGCGCAGTACGCCGCGTGCTTCTCCATCGACTGGAACGTGAACGGGCTGTTGAGCAGGTACACGTCGTCCATCAGCGCGACCTTCTTCAGCCACTCGCGCGGGACGTAGTACCAGTAGGCGAGGCGGTCGACGACGAGGTCGTAGCGCGGCTTGTCGCGCAGGTCGAACGGCTCGATCGTGATCCGCTCGACGGTCACGTCGTGGCTCGTTCCCGACGCGTCCTTGACCGGCCCGAGCCGCGACAGCAGCGTCTCGAACGCGCGTGGCCAGTCCTCCTCGGTGCCGAGGAGCAGGCCGATCAGGTGGCTCGTCTTCCCCATCAGCAGAACCGGGGGAGATGATGGGCCATCTGCGCGCGCCATGACGGCCAGTCGTGCGGGACGTCGTGGCCCCACAGGTCGAGCTCGTGCCGGATGCCCTTCTCGCCGAGCAGCCATGCGAGCCGCTTCGTGCTCTCGAGCGCGCCGGTCGTGTCCTCCCACATGCCCTGGCCGCAGATCAGCAGGAAGCTCGCGCGCGAGCGGATCCAGTCGAGGTGGTCGCCGTGGAAACCGGACACCTCGCCCGTGATGCCGAAGTCGTAGTTGCCGGACAGGCACATCGCGGCCGGGAAAAGGTCCGCCCGGCGCAGCACGAAGTTGGCCGCGTGGAAGGCGCCCATGCTGCAGCCGGTGGTGAGGATGTCCTGCGGGCCGCCGAGGTCCTCGTGGATGAACGGCGCCACCTGGTCGATGACCCAGGACTCGTATCCGGAGCGTTCGCCCGAGTCGAAGGCGTCGACGCAGTAGAGCTTGCAGCGGCCCGCCTCGAGCAAGCCGCCGACGGCGTGCACCATGCCCTGGTGGTCCCAGTCCCACGCGCTGCCGCCTTCGGCCGGGAACACGAGAACCGGGCGGCCGTAATGGCCGTAGACCACGACGTTGCCGGCCGCGCCGATCGCCGGCGAGTACAGCTCAGCGTGCCTCATGGTGGTGGAGGTGGGCGAGTGGGATTCCACATCCTTGCGAGAAGCCGGGTGAGATGCGGATCGAGCGCGTCGCGCCAGCCGGTGTAGTTGTGCATGTCCGGGACCTCGTCGAGCCGCGCCTCGTAGCCCTGCTCTGCGAGCGCGCGCGCCATCACGCGGTTGTTGAACACGTTCTCCTCTGCGCTGCCGCACGTGAGGGCGGCCGGGACGGGGTCCGGGTGCTCGAGCGAGCGCAGGATCCGCCGCACGACGCGCACGATCCGCGAGTAGCGCGGGAACGCCGACTCCTGGGCGTCGAAGCGCGGTATGAAGAAGCTGCCGGACTGCATGAACAGCGCGCCGAACGTGCCGGGCGCGCGGCGCTGCGTGACGAGCATGGCGAGCGCGCCGAGGCTGCAGCCCATTCCGACCGGCAGCCCGGTGACGGCGACCGCGGTCTTCAGCGCCGGGATCACGTCCACGTACAGCGCGCGCGAGTACAGCGCCGAGGCCGAGTACCACTCGTCGCGATCGCCGGGGGCGAGCAGCGCCACACGATGCGGCGGGAGCGCCCCGGCGGCGATCTGCGCGGCCGCGTAGCGCGTAAGGCCGGCGAGCTTCGCGTACTCCGGCCCGTCGTGCGCGACGAGCAGCGGCAGCGGCTCGTCCGGCGCGCGGTCCGCCGGGCTCCAGATCAGGCCGTGCACTTGCGCGCCGAGGCCGCGGCCGCGCACCGCGAACCCGTCTGCGCAACCCTCGACCGCCGGCGCGTCGAGCCAGGCCGGCGGCTCGTAGCCGGGCGTGAGCAGGACCGACTTCTCGCCGAACGCGCCGGGCGCGCGCAGCGGGTTGCCGGGGTCGGGGCCCGTCTCAGTGCTGCCGTCGGCGCTGGTGACCTCGAGGTGGTACTCCAGCCGCGCGATCGCGGGCGGGTCGATCTCCAGCACCCACTCGTCGCCGTCGCGCGCGAAGCTGCGCTCGCGGTCGGAGAGCGGCAGGTCCGAGCACAGGCGCACAGCCGCGTACCGGCCCTCGGGGTCCGCGAGGCGGAACGTCAAGGGGTCGGACGATACACCGGCGCGCGGGACCTCACGGAGTCCAGCAGGTCCTCGTAATCGGGCGGTCCGAGCGGGATGGCGCGCTGTCCGCGGTACCCGATCCGCTCGCAGACCTCGGGGTTGAAGTAGTAGGCGGCGACGACCGCGGAGGTCAGCGCCGTCCAGCCAGCCGGGTCGCGCTCGGGCAGGACGGCGATCGCCTCCTCGGCGCTCATGCCGGCCGTCGAGGTGGCCAGGCCTTCGAGCGGCGTCCGGAGATCGGGCCGGGCGGCGAGCACCGCCTCGAGCCACGGTCCGGTGGCGCCCGCCGCGCTCGCCGACTGCATGCCGTCCTCGCCGGGGATGAGCCGGTCGGCGAGCGCGTCGAGGTGGTTCATGCCGCCACCGCCATCGTCTTGCGGCTCTCGATCAGCTGCTCGGTGGAGCGCAGCGCCATGGCGGCGATCGTGGCCGTCGGATTCATGCCCGACGACGTCGGCCACGTGCTGCCGTCGAAGATGAACAGGTTCGGGACGTCGTGGCAGCGGCCGAACCCGTCGACGACCGAGGTGGCGGGGTCGTCGCCCATCCTGCAGGTGCCGAGCAGGTGCCAGCCGGTGGCGCGGATGAACGGGGCGATCACCGTCTCGTAGGCGCCGGCCGCCTCCAGCGACTCCTTCGCGCGCGCCTCGTGGAAGTGCATGAGGTCGTAGGAGTTCTGGTTCATCCGGTAGACGATCTTGGCCGCCGGCACGCCCTGGCGGTCGGTGTTGACCGGGTCGAGCTCGACCCGGTTGTGCTCCTCCGGCAGGTCCTCGGCGATGATCCCCCACATCGCCGAGTGCCCGAGGCGCTTGCGCACGTTTTCGTGGAACCCGTGGCCCCAGATCGAGTTCTCGGCGCCCCACGGGTAGGCGGTCGTCATCTTCAGCGGGCCGCCGGTCGGCTGCAGGCCCCACTTGGCGCCGCGCACGAAGCCGCGGTCAGCGCCGGTCTCGTAGAACTCGAGGCAGTGCAGGTGCTGGCCCCACGGGCCCTGGGTCGAGCCGAGGTCGTCCTCGAACAGGCCGACGACGGTGCCGAACGGGTGCATCATCAGCCGCTTGCCGACCATCCCTGACGAGTTCGCGAGACCGGAGATCAGCAGCAGGCGCGGGGTCCCGATCCCGTTCGCGCACAGGATCGTGACCGGCGCCTTGACCTCGTGCTCGGCGCCGTCGGCGTCGAGGTAGATCGCGCCGCCGACGAGCCCGTCGGACCGGGTGGTGAGCGTGCGCACGCGCGCGCTGGTGATCAGCTCGACCCCGAGCTCGATCGCACGCGGCCAGTGCGTGCGGTCGACGCTGCCCTTGGCTCCGTCGGCGCACGCGTTCAGGCACGTGGCGCGCTGGACGCAGGGGTTCAGCGCGCCGTACTTGCGCGTTGCGATGGCCAGCGGAGCCGGCCACCAGTGCCAGCCGAGCTCGTTGTGGGCCTTCGCGACCTTGCGCCCCATCGCGCCGATCGGGACCGGCGGCAGCGGCGGGCCTTCGCCGGGCGGGAACGCGGTGTCGCCGGCGAGCCCGGAGACGCCGAAGTCCCTTTCGACGCGGACGTAGTACGGCTCGAGGTCCTCGTACGTGAACGGCCAGTCGTCCGCGACGCCGTCGAGGCTGCGCACGCGGAAGTCCGACGGCATGTTGCGCTGCCACTGCGCGGCGAAGACCACCGTGCCGCCGCCGACGCCGTTCCACATCAGCGCCGTGATGTCGGACTCCGACTCGTCGATCGGGTAGTCGCCGGGCGCCGCGCGCATGTTCGGGTCCCAGCCCCAGTCGCGGTCGGCCGTGACCGCGAACTCCGGCTCGGCGACGCGCGCCTTCGAGTAGTCCGGCCAGTCGCCCTGCTCGAGCACCATGACCTTGAAGCCGTCCTGCGCGAGCCGCAGCGCGGTGACCGCCCCCGAGGGGCCGGCGCCGACGATGAGGACGTCGGGGTGCTCCATCTCAGTACGGATACTCCACCGGAGCGCGCTGGAGCGACACCCAACGGCGCTCGGTGAACTCCTCGAGGTTCGACTCGCCGCCCGAGCGGCCGCCGAGCCCCGACTCGCCGAGCCCGCCGAACGGCACATGCGCCTCGTCCAGGCACGTCGAGTCGTTGACGTGGACCATGCCGGAGCGGAGCCTGCCGGCGACGCGCAGGCCGCGGTCGGGGTCGCCGGTGAGGACGGCGTTGACCAGCCCGTAGCGCGTGTCGTTGACGAGCGCGATCGCCTGCTCCTCCGAATCCACGGGGAGCACGGGCGCGATCGGCGCGAAGATCTCCTCGGTCCATAGCGGCATGTCGGGCGTGACGTCGGTCACCACGGTCGGCCGGTAGAACAGCCCGTCGTAGGTGCCGCCCTCGACCACGGTCGCTCCGGCCTCGACGGACCGCTCGAGGAAGCCGTGCGCGCGGTCGCGCTGCCGCTCGTTGATCATCGGGCCGAGGCCGACGCCGTCGCTGCGCGGGTCGCCGACCGTGATCGCCGCCGCGCGCTCCGCGAGATTGTCGACGTAGGCGTCGTAGAGGTTGCGGGCCACGATGTGGCGGCCGGCCGTGATGCAGGTCTGGCCCTGGTAGTGGTAGGCCGACCAGGCGCCGATCATCACGGCTTGGTCGAGATCGGCGTCGTCGAGCACGACCAGCGCGTTGTTGCCGCCGAGCTCGAGCGAGACGCGCTTGAGCTGGGCGCCTGCGGCGGCGGCGATCTTCGCGCCGACCGCGCTCGAGCCCGTGAAGTGGATCATCGACGTGCCGGGGTGCGCCACGAGCCGCTCGCCGACGTCGACGTCGCCGGGTAGGGCGGTGAACACGCCGTCGGGCAGGCCGGCCTCTTGCAGCAGCTCGGCGAGCAGCAGGCCGCCGGAGATCGGCGTCTCGGGTGACGGCTTCAGCACGACGGCGTTGCCGAGCGCGAGGGCCGGGGCGGTCACGCGCATGCCGAGGATCAGCGGGAAGTTCCACGGCGTGATCGCGGCCACGACGCCGACCGGCACGCGCTCGGCGAGGCTGAAACGGCCGGGGCTGTGCGACGGCAGGATCTCGCCGACCGCGCGCGAGGTCAGGCCCGCCGCCTCGTACAGCTCGTTGGCGGCGCCGCCGACCTCGTACTGCGCCTTGCCGGGGATCGAGCCGGTCTCGCGGACGATCAGGTCCGTGATCTCGTCCGCCCGCGCGGTGAGCGCGGCGGCGGCGCGGCGGAGGATGCCCGCCCGCTCGTCGTAGCTCGTCGCCGCCCAGGCCGGCTGCGCGGCGGCTTCGGCCGCCACCGCGTCGTCGGCGTCCTGCGCCGTCGCGAACTCGACGCTCCTGATCGGCTCGCCCGTCGCCTTCTCGAGCACATCGATCGTGGCTCGCTCCGATGTTCCAACCGCCATGACCTCTCCTCCGTGGTAACCGTTTGCCACGCTAGCCCCGGACGCTGCGCTCTGTCAAGGTGCGCGCCGTCGGTTCATGGCATCTCTTGCGGACATCAGCCGTCGTGCGGGCGTCTCGATCGCCACCGCCTCGCGCGTGCTCAACGGCTCCTCGCACCCGGTGTCGGACGCCACGCGCGACCGCGTGCTGGCCGCCGCCGACGAGCTGGGCTACCGGCCGAGCGAGCTCGCCCGCGCCCTGGTCAAGCGCACGAGCCGGATCATCGGCGTGATCGTGGGCGACATCGTCGACCCGTACTTCGCGGAGATCGCGCGCGGTGTGGAGGACGTGGCGGCGCGCGTCGGCCACCTGACGATGGTCTGCAACGCCGACCGCCGGCCGGCCGCCGAGCTCGCCCACCTCGGCGTGCTGCGCGACTACCACGCGGCCGGCGTGGTGTTCGCCGGGAGCGGCTACGAGCACGTCACCGAGGCGGCGGCGCTGCGTGAGGCGGTCGCCGAGCTGCGCGCAGCCGGCTCGGTGGTCGTCGCGCTCGCCGTGCGCGATCTCGACTGCCCGAGCGTGCTGGTCGACAACCGCGGCGCGGCGCGTGACGCGACGGAGCACCTGCTGGGGCTCGGGCACCGCCGGATCGCGTTCGTCGAGGGGCCGCCGGGGCTGCACACGAGCGCCCACCGTTTGGAGGGCTTCGAGGCCGCGATCGCGGCGGCGGGCGCCGAGGCGGTGCGGCTGCCGGGCGGGTTCGAGTACGAGGCGGGCGCCGCGGCGGCCGACGAGCTGCTGGCGAGCGGCGACCTGCCCGACGCGGCGCTCGGCGTCAACGACGAGGTAGCGATCGGCCTGCTCACCGGCCTGCGGCGCGGCGGGATCGACGTCCCCGGCCGCGTATCGGTGGCCGGCATCGACGACACGCGCCCGGCGCGGCTCGTCGACCTCACCTCGGTCTCGCTGCCGCTGCACGAGCTGGGGGAGATGGCCGCGCGCGTGATCCTGGAGGAGGCCGAGGGCGACATCGTGCTCCCGCACCGGCTGGTCGCGCGCGCGACGACCGCCGCCCGCGCATGAGGATCTCGGTTCGGGCGGGCGAGCTCGCGGGCTGGGTGCAGGAAGAGGATCCCACCCGCCCGCCGGTGCTGCTCCTGCACGGCGGCCCCGGGCTGTCGTATGAGTACCTCGACCAGCTCGCGGACGAGATCGGCCCGGGCTACCGGATCGCCGCGTACCAGCAGCGCGGCCTCGCGCCGTCGACGACCGACGGCCCGTTCGACGTCGCGCGCGCCGTGGCCGACGCGATCGACGTGCTCGACGCGCTCGGCTGGGAGCGGGCGCTGGTCGTCGGCCACTCGTGGGGCGGGCACCTGCTCCTGCACCTCGCCGTCGCGGCGCCCGAGCGGCTCCTGGGCGGTCTGGCCGTCGACACGCTCGGCGGCGTCGGCGACGGCGGCGAGGCCGCGTTCGAGGCGGAGCTGCTCGCGCGCACGCCGGAGGAGGACCAGAAGCGGGCGGCGGAGCTCGACGAGCGGGCGCTCAGCGGCGAGGGCACGACCGCCGACCTGCGGGAGAGCCTCCGGCTCGTGTGGCCGGCGTACTTCGCGTCGCGCGAGCGGGTGATGCCGTTCCTCGACCTGCGCTTCTCGATCCCGGCCTACTCCGGGATCTGGGAGTCGCTCAGGGCCGAGCAGCCGGCCCTCGAGGCCGCGCTCGGCGGCGTGCGCGTGCCGTTCGGCTTCGTGGCGGGCGGCGCGAGCCCGATGCCCGCCGACCAGGCGACCGCGGCCACCGCGCGCGCGATCCCGGGCGCTTGGGTGGAGGTCGTCCCGGGCGCCGGTCACTTCGTCTGGTACGAGCGGCCCGGCTGCGTGCGCTCGGCGCTGGACCGGCTCGCCAGCCGCGCGCGAAGCGCGCCTTGATGTCGGCGAGCAGCTCGTCGCGCGGCGTCTGCGCGAGCGCTACGGAGCTGAGCGTGCCACCAGCCGCATGCTGGGCAGCACGAAGGGGACGTAGATCAGCCCCAGCGGGTTCGCCTGGCCCAGCAGCTCGAGCCGCGCGCCGCGCACGGCCGCGCCGATCTCCTCGCCGGCGAGGAAGCGGCGCAGGCACGCAGTCGCGAAGGCCCCCGCCAGCGGCTCGAACGTCGTGATCTCGGTCCCGATGACTCCAGCCGCCTCGGCGGTGTCGACCAGCCGCGACACGAAACTCAGCGCGGTGCCCGGCTCGAGCGCCGTGGTGTGGCAGCCGTTGATGAACACGAGCGGCTGCGGGTTCTCCCAGACGATCCGGTGCGCGCGGAAGACATCGCTCGTGATCCCGGGGTCGCCGCTCGCGCCGACGCCGAGGAACGGCGCGTTCGCCTCGGTGATGCCGCCGTGGCAGTAGAAGTAGAGGAGGTGCGCCGCGCCGTCGCGCATGAGTCGGATGACGTCGGGCCGCGTGGCCGCGTAGCGCCAGCCGAGGCCGGGGCGCAGGGCTCGCAGCTCCTGCTCGTGGGCGGCGCGCAGCGTGAACCGCGGGTCGGTCGAGACCGCCACGCCGATCTCGGGCTGTCCGTCGTAGGGGATGTCGAAGGTCATGCGGCCCGCGTCGCCGATCGACAGCGGGAGCCCGAGGTCATGCCGGTAGCCCCAGAAGCCGCTCGGGCACACCACGGTCACGTCGTCGTGGCCGGAGCAGTCGCCGGCGAAGCAGCGGAGCTCCTCCAGCTGCTCGTCGCCGTCGAGCGCGGCGAGGAACTCGGAGCAGACCTGCAGGCCCGGCTCGGTGGTGTCGAGCGGGTGGTCGTAGAACAGCGCGGCGGGCAGGAGCAGGCCGCCGTGCTGCTTGTGAGCGACCTGGACGCGCGTCGGGCGCCGCGTCCGGTCCTCGAAGTCGCGGCTTGCCTGGCCGCCGCCGGTGAGGCGGTTGATGCATGCGTCGTAGAAGCGGAAACCGCGGACGGCGAGCACGATCAGGTCCTCTTCCAGCCGCTTCCGGTTGCCGGGGCCGCCGTAGCGGTAGGCGTCGCCCTCGCGCCACGGGTCCGGCGAGCCGAACGCGGCCAGCCTGAGCGCGCGGCGGGCCTGGTCGATCAGATCCTGCACCTCGCCGCCCTCGAAGCGCGCGCTGTGCGGCTGCGGCTGCTCGCCGTCGGCGACGAGCGCGTGCAGGTGATGGGTGTCGCCGTCGCCGTTGAGCATCAGGCTCACTCCGTGCTCCGGCACGCGTTTGAGTCGGGTCGGGGCCAGCCGCCGCAGGAGGAGGTAATCGAGCTCGGAGCTGAGCACCGGGCGCGGCTCGGGCGGCGAGGGCCGGTCGGCGACCTCTGCCCGGATCCTGCGCGACTGCACGAGCAGCCCGCGCCGGAAGATGCTGCAGCGGAGCTCGATCCTGCCGACGCCGGCGGCGATGCGGACCGGGAAGCGCAGCCGCCGGTCGCCCGAGCCGTCGGACCGCACCTCGAGCTCGGCCGAGCGCTCGAGCACCTCGACGCCGTCGGTCAACGGGTACAGCACGACCGTGACCGTGCAGCCGGCCGGCACGCTTGCCAGCAGGCCCACCGGCCGCGTCTCGATCGACGCCGCATGCCTCGCCCCGAGCTCGAGCCAGAACAGCCAATCGCCGGGGTGCAGAGGCTGCCGCGGGCTGACCGCGCCGTCGTGGTCGCCCGGCGCGGCGAAGCCCGTGTTGACGACGGGCTGGCGTTTGCGGGCCGCCGGGCGGCGCGGCTTGGTGGACTCCTGCTTGGGGGCGTCGAGGCGGCCGCCGAGCCGAGTCTCGACGCGGTGGAGCTCGTCGCGGAGGTCGCGCGCGGCGCGCTCGAGCTGCTCGAGGGCGTCACGATCATCGAGATCCTGCGGCGTATCGAGTTCTTCGAGCGCGTCGACGTCCTCGAGGTCGTCGAGCTCATCGCCCGGCGACAGCTCGAGATCCTCGAGCTCGAGATCGTCGAGATCGTCGAGCTCGTCGAGGTCGTCGAGGTCGTCGAGCTCATCGTCCGCCGGGCCGTGCGTGGGCGCCGGCGGGGCGGCCATCTGCGGCACGAGCGCGTACAGCGCGACGTCGGCCCGGTCGCCCTCTGCCAGCCCTTCGAGGATCTCGGCGACACGCGCAGCGGCGACCTCGCCTGCCGGCGGCCGCGGTCGCGGGCCGCCCATCAGTGTCGCCCGCCAGCGCCTGTCCAGCTCACGCGCCATCAAGCGCAGCGCCCCGGCGTGCCGACGGTCGCCGGCGGTCTCGGCCGCCGCCCGCATGGCCGCCGCCAGCTCCCGCCGCTCGTCGGACTCCGCGAAGCGGGACGCGGCGACTATCGCCTCCCACACCCAGTGGCTCGAGCGCCATCCGGGCTCGGCGGCGAGGTCGCGCAGGCAGGCTACGGCTGCGGCGACGCCGGCGCGTTCGAGCTCCTCGCGCGGGGCCGGCGGCAGGCTCCG
>JBKOYW010000401.1:0-8475 GCA_046744275.1 Actinomycetota bacterium | reverse complement strand
CGGCGGCATCCAGTGCCGGAAGACCTGACGTGTGCGAGAACATGGGCGAGACGGTACGTCCGACCCCGCCCCGCGCTCTTGAACAAATCGGCCACTCTCGCGGCGCTACGCCAGCCCGTCGAGAAGCGCGGCGTAAGACACGGTGTGGTCGTGCCCAGCCCGGCGGCAGTGCTCGAGCGACTCCTGCATCAGCGCGCGGGGGGACAGTCCGGCCAGCCGTAGGCACTCGCGCGTGAGGTGCGACTGGTCGGCGTAGCCCGCCTCGGCGGCGAGCATCGCCAGCTCGGCAGGACTGCCTCCGCGCCCGTGGGCGAGCGCGAGGAAGCCCTGGAAGCGCAGCATCCTGTGCACGACCTTCGGCGGGAGGCCGATCGCGGCGTGCACACGGCGGCGAAGCGTGCGCTCGGAGATGTAGAGCTCGGACGGGAGCGACGCGACGTCATCGGTGCGACCCGGCAGCAGTAGCGCCGCGGCGCCCGCGACCACGGGGTCGGGCTCCTTCTCGACGGCGCGCGCGAACACGGCCGCCTCGAGGGCGCACGCCGCCTCCTCAGGCGTGGCGGCCGATGCCACGACCTCGCCGATCCGCTCGGCCGCCGGGCCCCACAGCTCCTCGGCACCGACCGTGAGGTCGACCAGCTCCGAGGCCGGCATGCCAAGCGCCGCAGGGGCGGCGCCGAGGCGGAACCGCATGCCGACGACGGTGGCGCCGGGAGCGAGCGTCTCGAGCCTCGGGACCGTCTGGGGACCCACCACGCGCGGGAGCCCGCCGATCTCGCACTGCAGCTCGACGCTGCCGTGCGGGATCGTGCGGTGGCGATGCGGCTCGGAGCCCTTCGCGACGAGCTGGATCCACACCGACGCCACGTGCGGCGCGGTGGGAGGCCGTTCGCGATACGTCTGCTCGACCACACCCAGATGGTGCCAGGTCCTACAAGGCGAACCTCATCGCATCGCCTCCTCGATCGCCCCGCCCGAGGCACGCAGGCGTTCGCGCGCCTCCTCCGCAGCCGCGCCGGTCGCGAGCATGACGAGCGCGGCGTCGAGCTGCCAGCCGGCGTCCTCGAGCGCGGCCCGAGCGACCTCCTCGCGGCACCCGATCGCCTGCACGCACACGTTCAGCGCGCGCCCGCGCAGCTTCGTGTTCGACACCCGCATCCCGCCCATCAGCCCGCCGACCGTGCGGCCGCGCCGGACCATGAGCGCGGTCGAGAAGGCGTTGAGCACGATCTTCTGCGCGGTCCCGGCCTTGAGGCGGGTCGAGCCCGAGACGACCTCGGGGCCGACAGGGACCTCGATGGCGATGTCCGCCAGCGCGGCGAGCCGCGAGCCCCGTCGGCCGACGACGGCGGCGGTCAGCGCGCCGGACTCGGCCGCGGCCTCGAGCGCGCCGACGACGAACGGCGTCGAACCGCTCGCCGACACGCCGACGACCAGGTCGGCCGCGGTCACCGCGCGCGCCCGGATCGCGGCCCGGCCCGCCTCCGAGTCGTCCTCGGAGGCCTCGTCCTCGAACGAGCCTGGCACGTGGCCCTCGCCGGCCAGGATCGTGATCACGGCGTCGTCGGGCACTCCGAACGTGGGGCCCCACTCGCATGCGTCCATCGCCGCGACACGCCCCCCGGTTCCGGCGCCGACGTAGATCACGCGGGCCCGTGCCACGGCGGCCTCGACCAACTCGGCGATCTCGGGCTCGACCGCCCGCACCGCCACCAGCACCTCGCCGTGGCCTTCGATCACCGCGCGCACGACGTCCGTCATCAGCTCGTCAGCGTGTCGCACAGCACCTCCCAGACCGCCGCCGGGTCGCTCCCGGCCAGCGCGCTCATATGTGCGCAGGCCTCCCAGGCCCACGTCCACAGGTCCTCGATCCCGGCGGCGCGGGCGGCGCCCACCGCGGCGCGGATGTCGTCCGCGTCACCGGGCTCCATCCGGAAGCCCTGGATCCACAGCTGGGCGCTCACGCCGTGCTCGGCGGCGAGCGAGCCGATGCGCTCCGCGTACTCGCGCACGAACGGCTCGGCGGGCTCGTCGAACGCCTTCCAGTAGGGATCGGTGCAGAGCGTGTCGAGGCCCGGGAGCGCCGCCACCCGCGACCAGTCGCTGATCCCCTGGACTCCGCCGGTGAGCGGGAGCAGGCAGACGACCGGGCGCGCGCCTTGGCGAGCGACGTGGTCCACCAGGTCGGCGATGAAGTCGACCAGGCAGTCCTCGCGGAACGCGAGCACCTCGTCGTCGAGCTGCTTCGGCAGCTCGCGCCCGAAGCGCTCGGCGCAATGCTCGCAGTGGCAGCCCCAGTGCTCCTGCGGCAGGTGGAAGTGCTCGGGATGGACCCAGTGCGGCTCGTCCCAGAAGATCCGGTCCGCGCCGGTCTCGATCGCGGCGTCCGCCCACTCGCGGCAGAACTCGCGCACGCGCGGGTGGTTCGGGCAGCCGGACGGGGTGCGCCGGCCCGTCTCGAGCACCTGGCCCACCTCGGGGTTGTGGGCGGTGAAGCGGCTCTCGGCCTCGCCGCCGAACATCTGGCAGACGCCCCAGGGCGCGATCTGCACCTCCAGGCCGGCGTCGTGCGACGCGGCGACGAGCTTCTGCATGGTCCCGCTGTAGTAGGCGAGGTCGTTCTCGGAGAACGTGTGCAGGACGCCGGTGAACCCGCGCGCGGCGAGCGCGTCCATGTCCACCGCCACGTGCCGAGGCACGCGGTTGCCGAAGTAGGCGGCGCCGATGCTCATCCCTTCAGCGCCCCGGAGGTGAGGCCGGTGACGAGGTGCTTGCGCAGCAGCGCGAAGAGCGCGATGACGGGCAGCGTGTAGATGACGCTCGTCGCCATCACCGCCGCCCAGTCGGTCTGCCCGCGGCCGACGAACGTCTGCAGCACGACCGGCAGCGTCTCCTTGGACTCCTCGTTCATGAAGGTCAGCGCGAACATGAACTCGTTCCACGCGTTGATGAACGAGAACGTCGCGCAGGTCGCCAGCCCCGGCAACGCGAGCGGCAGCACGATCCGCAGCATCGCGGTGAAGCGGTTCGCGCCGTCGACCAGCGCGGCCTCCTCGAGCTCGACCGGGATCGTCTCGATGAAGCCGCGCATGATCCAGACCGCGAGCGGCACCGTGAACGCCAGATAAGCGGCGATCAGGCCGACATAGCTGCCCAGCAGCCCGGTCCGGCGCATGACGATGAACAGCGGGATGATCAGCACCACGAGCGGGAACATCTGCGTGACGAGGATCGCCACCACGAACGACCGCCGCAGCGGGAACGCGAACCGCGCGACCGCGTAGCCCGCGAGCGCCGCCACCGCGACGCCGAGCACGGTCGAGACGCCGGCGACCAGCAGCGAGTTCAGCAGCGCGCGGCCGACGCCCGAGTCCAGCAGCACATCCGCGTAGCGACCGAACGCGGGGTCGTTCGGCCAGATGTCCGGCGTCTCCGTGAAGATCTCGCCGCGCTGCTTGAGCGAGGTGATCAGCACCCACAGCAGCGGGAACGCGCTGAACGCGCCGACCGCGATCGCCGCGCCGTAGAGCGGGATCCGCCTCACGACGCCTCCTGCCCACGGAGCATGCGGACGTAGACGAGCGTGATCGCCAGCAGGATCACGAACAGCACGACGGCGAGCGCCGAGCCGAGCCCGAACTCCGAGCTCGCGAACGCGAGCCGGTAGGCGGCAACCGCCGCCGTGTCGGTCGCTCGCTCGGGCACCCCGGCGGCGAGCACGTAGACCTGGTCGAAGATCTTGAAGTTCCAGATCGTGGAGATGACGGCGAGCACCGCGATGATCGGCCGCAGCAGCGGCAGCGTCACGTAGCGCAGGCGCTGCCAGGCGGTCGCGCCGTCGACCTTCGCGGCGTCGAGCACGTCCTGCGGGAGCGTCTGGAGGCCCGCGAGCACCGCAAAGGCGATGAACGGATAGGACTGCCAGACGACCACGACGAGGATCGCCGCGAACGCGGGCAGGCGATCGGTGAACCACGAGTACTCCTCGAAGCTGGAAGCGCCGAGCCGGACCAGGACCCAGTTCACGAGCCCGTACTGGTCGTTGAACATCCAGCGCCACACCGAGCTGGCCGCGATCGCGGGCATCGCCCACGGGAGCACGACGAGCACGGTCAGCAGCGCGCGGCCGCGGAACCGCTGGTTGAGCAGCAGCGCGACCGCCATCCCGAACGCCATCGTGACCGCCACCGCCACGGTCCCGAAGACGACGGTGTTGATCAGCGCGCGGCGCAGCGCCTCGTCGGCGAACACCTCGCGGTAGTTCTCGAGCCCGACCCACTCGCCGGTACCGTCGATCAGGTCGCCCAGACCGGTATCGGTGAACGACAGCCAGACCGTCCTGATCAGCGGATAGCCGACGAGGCCGGCGACGAGGATCGCCGCCGGCGCCACGAGCGCGATCGCGAGCCCGTGGCGCGACCACGAGCCGGCCAGCCGCCCCGCCAGACGGCGCGGGGGCTGGGTGGGACCCGCATCCCGCGCCGTCACGGCTTCGGCCGGCAGGCTGCTCACCCGCCGAGCTCCTCGTCCATCTTCTGGGAGATCTCCTGCGCCGCCTGCTCAGGCGTCTCGTCGCCCTTCATCACGGCCTGGATGGCGCCGTCGAAGATGTTCTGCCCTTCGAGGGCGCCCCACTTCGGCGACGGCGGGTAGACCTGCGAGTAGTCCTTGAGCTGCTCGGCGAACGGGGCCTTGACCTCGTCGTCGAGCATCCCGGACGCCTCGATGCCGGAGACCGTGCCCGGCAGGAACCCGATCCGGCCCGTGAACGTGTTGACCTGCTCGGGCTCGAGCAGGTAGTCCACGAACGCGGATGCGAGCTCGGGGTTGTCGGACTCCTTGAACGTGACCAGGTGGCTGCCGCCGGCGAACGCGCTGCGGTCGCCGGACGGGCCGGCGGGCACGAGCGTCACGCCGACCTTGCCTTCGAGGTCGGGCTTCTCGGTCACGATCGCGTCATAGTCCCAGGGACCGGCCCACATCATCGCGATCTTGCCGTTGATGAAGGCGGTGCGGGCGTCCGGCTCCTCCCACGTGATCGCCGCCTTCGGCGCGTACCCCTGCTTGTAGAGGTTCGTGTAGAACTCGATCGCCTGGACCGCCTCGGGCTGCGCCATGTCTGACTTCCAGGCGCCGTCCGTCTCCTCGGCGATCTCGCCGCCGTTCTGCCAGACCGTCGGCAGGTAGTAGTGCTCGGTCAGCCCGGTCACGCCGATCGGGTAGATCCCGCCGCCTTCGGCCTTGATCTTCTCCGCAGCGGCCTCGATGTCGTCCCAGCTCGCCGGCGCCTCGAGGCCGAGCTTGTCGAAGATGTCCTTGCGGTAGATGAACGCGCGCGCGCCGGCGTACCATGGCCGGCCGTAGGCGGTGTCGTCGACGCTGCCGGCGGCGACGAGGCTCGAGACGTACTCGCCCTCGCTCGCCGGCACCTCGTTGAACGCGCCCAGCGCTGCGAACTCCGGCGTCCAGGTCGTGCCCATCTCCGCGACGTCGGGGCCGGAGCCGCCCGCGATCGCGGTCGTGAACTTGTCATGCGCCTGCGCCCACGGGACGAACTGGAGGTTGACCTTGGTGCCGGCGTGGGCGGCCTGGAAGTCGCTCACGTAGCCCTTGAAGACGTCCTGCAGCTCCGGCGTGCCGGGATCCATGATCCAGGCCTCGATCTCGCCGGACAGCTTCTCCTGGCTGGTTCCGGTGGCCGCATTGTCGTCGTCGTCGTCGCCGCCGCACGCGGCCACGCCGATGCACACCGCGAGCAAGCTCGCGGTGACCAGCCTCATTCCCTTCACTGGTCCCTCCTCGCTTCTGGTTCCCCGCACGCGGCGGGCGTTGTTCCCTACTCCACGACTACTACGGGCTGCGCCGGGCCGGCCGCAGCTCGGTCACGAGCTTGTAGCGATCTCCGCGATACACCGAACGGACGAACTCGATCACCTCCCCTCGCTGGCTCGTGCTCACCCGCTCGAACAGGAAGGCGGGGGCGTGCAGGGGCACGCCGAGGATCTCGGCCTCCTCCGCGTTGCACACGGTCGGCTCGATCGTCTGGACACCTTCGGTGACGACGATGCCGTGGCGTTCGCGCAGCAGGTCGTAGAAGGAGTGGTGCTCGAGGTCTCGGCGGGTGAGCTCGGGGGCGAGCACTCGGGGCACGTGCAGGAACTCGAATGCCATCGGCTCGTCGTCGGCGAGACGCAGCCGCTCGACGGCGAAGACCTCGTCGGCCGGCGACAGGTGCAGCTTCTGCCCGAGCTTGGCGCCGGCGGTGACGACGTCGAACGAGAGGACGCGGCTGTCGGGGCGCATGCCGCGCCGTTGCATGTCCTCGGTGAACGACGTCATGGTCAGCGATAGGGCGATCTTGGGTTCGGCGACGTAGGTGCCGCTGCCGTGGCGGCGATGCAGCAGGCCCTCTCGGACCAGCTCGTCGACCACGGCCCGCAGCGTGGGGCGCGACACCCCGAGGTCCGCGGCCAGCCTGCGCTCGGGCGGGATCGCCGCGCCGACCTCGAGCCGGTCGAGCAGGTCCATCAGCCGATCGCGGACGAGCGCCTGCTTGCCGGGAATGGTCTGGGTTTGCCCGCCGTTGTGGTCAGTACCAGTCGCCATAGGTTCCCTCTGGAGCGCGAGGACTATGTCATAGCCGTGGCGATTGGTCAAGACCAATTGTTGACCAGTTCGGATCGGGGGCGAGAAATCCGGTGCCGGGCCTCATTTGGGCATGGATCCGATCGTCGCCGCGCGGCAACCCCAGATCGTCGTCGCCCGCGGCTTCGCCCGCGTGCGCGGCCTCATGGGGCGACGAAGCTGGCCTGCGGGCGTCGCGCTGGAGATCCCGCGCTGCCGGTCGGTGCACACGTTCGGCATGCGGTTCGCGCTCGATCTCGTCTGGCTCGACCGCAGGCGGCGCGTCGTGCGCGTGGACCGCGGCGTGCCTCCCTGGCGCGTCCGGTCGTGCCGGCGCGCGCGATCGGTGCTGGAGTTGCGGTCAGGCGACGCGCAGCTCTGGGCGCGGATGGCTGCGCTTGAAGTTCGCCAGCGCGACCGCGATGAACGCCTTGGCGGCGGGGGTCTGCCGACGGCCGACGCGCCAGACGAGGGCGATCGGCCAGGTGAGCCGCTCGGGCCCGATCGGCCGCAGCTCGATCGGCGGGCCCGGCTGCTCGGCCGCCGAGCGCGGGAGGACGGCCACGCCCAGGCCCTTGCTCGCCAGCGCCCGCACGGCCGCCATCTCGGTGCAGATGAACGCGTTGCGCGGCTCGACGTCGTGCGCGGCCATCGTCCGCTCGAGGCGGCGACGGAGGGCGGAGTTCTCGCGGTAGGCGATCATGTCCTCCGCGGCCAGCTCCTCGAATGTCACTCTGGGCCGGGCGCACAGCGGATGGCCGGGCGGGAGCGCGACGACGAGCTCCTCCTCGGACAGCAGCGTCGCGGCGAACTCGTCGCCGAGCGTGTCGGGGTCGAGAGCGGAGAAGGCGCAGTCCAGCTCGTCGGCCCGCAGCGAGGCGAGCACGTCGTCTTGGGTGGCCTCGACCATGTGGATCGCGACGCCCGGGTGGGCGGCGCGGAACTCGGCCAGCATCCCGAAGAGGTCGTACGGCCCGGTCGGGTAGACGCCGCCGATCCTCAGCTCGCCGCCGAGCAGGCCGGAGAGCTCCTCCAGCTCGCCGTGCATGCCCTCGACCTCGGCCAGGACGCGCTCGGCGTAGCCGAGGATCACGCGGCCCTCGGCCGTCAGCTCGACGCTGCGGCTCGTCCGGCGGAACACGTCCACGCCCAGCTCCTCCTCCAGCCGGCGGATCTGCTGCGAGACCGCAGACTGGGTGAGGTACAGCTCTTCGGCGGCCTTCGTCAGCGAGCTGTGTCGGGCGACCGCGGTGATCGTGCGCAGGTGGCGGAGCTCCATGGCTTCATCGTGCCAGTCGCGCGAGCAGTAGTCCAAGTAATCCTTGTGCTGCCAGCCATCACGCGGCGTAATGGATGGTCACGCGCGGGCGGATCCTCGGGCGGATCATCGGACGCGGGCGGCGGATCCCCGGGCGGACCGTCAGGCGAGGGCGATGAGGCCGATGCCGGCGACGACGATGACGGCGCCGGCGAGCCGGCGCGGTGGGACGTGCTCGCGCGCGGCGATCGCCGCGGCGGCGGTGGCCATGACCACGCTGGTCTCTCTCAGCGCCGCGACCGGGGCGGCCTCGGCGGTCTCGAGCGCCGCGAGCGCGAGCGCGTAGGCCGCGAACATCGCCAAGCCGGCCGACGCCGCGCGTGGCGTGGCAGCGGCGCGCAGCGCGCCCGTGCCTCGCGCGGTCGCGACCGCGATCGCGTAGAGCGGCGCGGTGATGAGCATGACCGCCTCGAGGTAGCCGAAGGCCGCCGCGTGGCGGATGCCCTCGTCGTCGACCATCGTGTAGCCGGCGATGCAGCCGGCGACCGCGAGCGCAATGCCGAGCCCGCCGCGAGCCGCGCCCCGCCCGATGC
>JBKOYW010000465.1:0-2728 GCA_046744275.1 Actinomycetota bacterium | reverse complement strand
CCGCCGGACAGCGTGCGCGGGCGGTCGTCGGCCCGTGGCCCGAGCCCGAAGCGCTCGAGCAGCTCGACCGCGCGGGAACGCCGCTCGCGGCGCGGCCCGCGCAGCCCGTAGGCCACGTTCTGCCACGCGGTCAGGCGCGGGAACAGCGCGTAGTCCTGGAACACGTAGCCGCAGCGGCGCGCCTCCGGCGGCACGTCGATCCCGCGCGAGCGGTCGAGCCACACCTGCTCGCCGCACGCGATCCGCCCCGAACGCGGCGCCCGCAGCCCGGCGATCACCCGCAGGACCGTGCTCTTGCCGGCGCCCGACGGGCCCGCGAGCGCGAGGCACTCCCCCGCCGCCACCTCGAGTGCGACGTCCAGCTCGAGGTCGCCGAGCTCGTGCTCAGCCGTGACGGAGAGCATCGCCCTCGACGAGCTTGACGGACAGCAGGATCGCGGCCGACACGGCGACCAGCACCGCCGACAGCGCCAGGGCGGCGTCGAAGTCGGTCGCGAACCGCTCGTAGATGGCCAGCGGCGCGGTCTGCGTGATACCGGCGAGCGAGCCGGCGAACATCAGCGTCGCGCCGAACTCCCCCAGCGCGCGCCCGAACGCGAGAGCGCCGCCGGTCACCAGCCCGGGCGCGGCGGTGGGGACCGCCACGCGCGCGAACGTTCGCGCCGGCGAGGCCCCGAGCGTGCGGGAGGCCTCGAGCCAGGTCGGGTCGAGTGCGCCGAACGCCGCCTGGGCCTGGCGCAGGTAGTACGGCGAGGCGACGAACGTGAGAGCGACGACCACGCCGGCGGTCTCGAACGTGAGCTGGATGCCGGCGTCCTCGATCGCCCCGCCGAGGATCCCCGACGGCCCGACCGCGGCCAGCAGCGCGATCCCCGCCACGGCGGGCGGGAGCACGAGCGGCAACTCGATCAGCGTGATCACCAGCGCGCGGCCGCGGAAGCGGCGCGTGGCGAGGAGGTAGGCGGCCGGCGTCCCGAACACGACGATGATCGCCAGCGCCGTGACGCTGGTGCGCAGGCTCAACCACAGCGCGTCGAGCGCCCCAGGCTCACCGAGGGCCTCGACCAGCTGGCCCGGCGGAGTGTCGAGGAAGATCGCCAGCACCGGCAGCACGAGGAACACCAGCGCCAGCGCCAGCGGGACCGCGAACCACCTCATCCGCTCGGCGGCGGGCCGAATCCCTCCTCGCGCAGCGCGTCCGCGCACGCGCCGTCGGTCAGCCCGTCGAGGTAGCGCTGGGCGAGCTCCTGCTGCTCCGAGCCCTTGACCACGCCGGCGCCGTAGGCGACGGTCGGCTGGAGGTCCGGCGGCAGCTCGACACCGGTCAGGTCGCCGGTGATGTCGGTCAGGTAGACGAAGCCGGCGTCGGCGGCGCCCTGCGTGAGCTTGCCGACGACGCCGCGCACGTCCGGCTCCTCTGAGCGAACGTTGGCGAGGATGGCGTCGCGCGTGGCGGCCGGCAGGCGATCGAGGACCTGGCGCGTGTAGGCGCCGACCGGCACGCTTTCGGCGCCGACCACGATGCGCACGCCGGGCTCGGCGAGGTCCTCGACCTTCTCGATCTCGCGCTCGTCGCCCGGCAGCGCCATCACCAGCTCGTTGGTGGCGAACTCAACCGGGGACTCGAGCAGGTCCTCGGAGGCCAGCTCCTCGGGCAGCTTCGTGTTGGCGGCCGCGTAGACGTCGGGCATGACGCCCTGGCGGATCTGCGCCGCCAGCTCGTCCGAGCCGCCGAACGAGAGCCGCACGTCGGCGCCCTCGAACTCTTTGCTGCACGCGGTCAGGGCGTCGGTCAGGGAAGCGGCCGCGGAGACCGTCAGCCGCGGCGTCTCGGTCGAGGCGGCCGGCTCGTCGTCGTCGCCGCAGCCGGCGATCAGCGCGAACGCGGCGAGCGCGGCTGCGAGCGACCTCATGACCGGTGCACCATCACCGACGTCGCCTTGACCGCCGCCGTCGCCTCGACCCCGGGGGCGAGCCCGAGCTCCTCGACGGCGTCGCGCGTGACAGCCGCGGTCACCAGGAACGGCCCGGCCTCGATCTCCACCAGCGCCATCACGCCGTCGACCTCGACCGACCGCACCACGCCTGGGAAGCGGTTGCGGGCGGACACCTGGTCGCCCGCCGCGTGCCGCCGCGGATGCGCGCTCAGCCGCTCGATCTCCGCCGCAGGCACGAGCCGGCGGTTGCGCGCGTCGCGCACGGTGTGCAGCTTCCCGCTCCGGTCCCATCGCCGCAGCGTGTCGGCGCTGACGCCGATCGCCTTGGCGGCCTCTCCCAAGGTGTGGTCCATGTGCCTAAGCATTGCATAGGCACGCGGCTATGTGGGCGGCAGCGTCCCCTCGACGCGAGTGCGGCCCGCGGCGGTGACCTCCACCTTCCAGATCGGCGCCTCGGCCTTCACGCGGTCGATCAGCGCGCGGGCGCCGGCGAACGCCTCGCCGCGGTGCGGCGCCGAGGCGGCGACGATCACCGACGGCTCGGACCGCGCGACCGTGCCGGTGCGGTGCCCGACGGCGACCGCGCACAGGCCGTGGCGCTCGGCCTCCTCGGCGGCGATCGCCTCGATCCGCGCGACGGCCATCTCCGCGTACGCCTCGTAGTCGAGCTCGGGCACCTCGCGCGTCACGCCCTCGAACAGCACTACCGCCCCCGCGCGCGGGTCGCGCACCGCGTCGGCGAGCGCGGACAGGTCGAGCGGCTCGCCGGTCACGCGCACGCGGCGCACGAC
>JBKOYW010000330.1:0-4721 GCA_046744275.1 Actinomycetota bacterium | reverse complement strand
CGCCAGACGAGCCCGTCTTCGCCCAGGTGGCCGCCGCCAACGCTTCCTCCCTGCGCGCCCTGCAGCCCGCCGGCTTCACCGCGATCGGCGCCGAGGTGCTGTTCGGCCCGGCTGAGGATTTCCTGCGGCGCGGGGCGGACGGCGTCGTCGCGCCCGGCTAGTCGCCGCGGACGACTTCGCCCTTGCTGTTCACGCGCGCGGGGACGGGCTCGGCCGAGATCTGGACGCGGAAGGAGCCGGTGGTCCGCTGGCCGCCGGCCGGGACGGCCTTGCCGTTCAGCCCCGGCGACACGCTGTAGTTGACCGTGTAGGTGCCGGGCCGGACGGCGGTCAGGCGCCACTCGATCTCGCGCGTCTGGCCGGGGAACATCGGCCCCAAGGCCCAGGTGTTGGTGGCGGCGGTGTCGCCGCCCGCGGGACCGCGGTCGACGATCCAGACGGGCTTGTCCTTGTCGGCCAGCCGGGGGTCGGTCGCGGCGATGGCGAACGCGCCCGCCGGCTCGCCGCCGCCCGACCCCTCGGTCGCGATCGTCACCGCCAGGTTCGGCAGGTCGCGGTCGTCGGTGTTGCGGACCGCGAGCCGCATGGTGGCGTGCTGCGCGGTCGTCTGCCGCGCCGGGAACGAGGCGTCGATGACCTCGAGCGTGAACTCGCCCTCGGGCTCGTCGGCGTCCTGGCGCTCGCTGCCGCAGCCGGCCAGGGCCAGCCCCGCGAGCGCGATGGACACCCACGCAACCCTCATAGCGCGGGCGAGCGTACCACCGGGTTTCGGGGCGAAGCGCAAGTTCCGGCCACGGTTGTCGTTTGTGCCACATGCAGGCCGTCGCATAACCTTCGGCGCCGTCGCCCGAGACGGGCGATCGCCGCAACCCTGGGGAGAAGAGTGGTCCGAACCGTCGCCGATCGTGCCTTCCTGCCGGCCAAGAGCCTGCTGGAGGAAGTGGGCGACATGATGATCCTGACGGGCAAGACGATCATGTCTGCCCTGCGGCCGCCGTACCCCTACGGCGGCGAGTTCGTCTCCCAGTTCCTGTTCGCGCTCAAGCTGTGCTGGTTCCCGCTGGTGGTCTCGACGGTCGCCTTCGGCTACGGCGCGCCGGGGCTGCAGGCCGCGAACTTCCTCAACCTGTTCGGCTCGATCGACCGTCTCGGCGGCTTCTTCGTCCTGGCGAGCATTCGCGAGTTCGCGCCGTTCGTGACCGCGATTGTGCTGGCCGGCGTCGCGGGCACGGCGATCACGGCCGACCTCGGCGCCCGCAAGATCCGCGAGGAGCTCGACGCGCTGCAGGTGCTCGGCGTCGACCCGGTCAAGAACCTCGTGGTGCCGCGCTTCCTGGCGCTGATGCTGGTCACCGGCCTGTTCGACATCTACGCGCTGCTGTTCGGCATCTTCGGCGGCGTCGTGGCGACGCTCACCAACGGCGCGCCGCTCGGCCCGTTCTGGGCGACGTTCTTCACGAACTCGTCGGTCGTGGACCTGTGGGGCTCGGTCCTGAAGTGCACGATGTTCGGCGCGATCATCGCGATCGTCTGCTGTTACAAGGGCATGACGGCGTCCGGCGGCGCCGCGGGCGTCGGCCGCGCCGTCAACCAGGCGGTCGTCATCTCGACGCTCGGCGTATTCGCGTTCAACTACGTGTTCACGCAGACCCTCCTCGCCACCCACCCGGAGATCCTCAACATCAAGTAGCCATGGGACGTCAGTGGCTCGCCATCCCCCGCGACTGGCTCGCCTCGTTCGGCGAGATCGTCCGCTTCTGCTCGACGGTCGTCGCCGAGGTCTTCACGCTCAAGGTCTTCCGCTTCTTCGGCGAGGCGCTGCGCCAGGCGGGTCTCCTGATCCTGTCCTCGACGCTGGTGATCTGGGGCCTGATCTTCATCATCGGCCTCCAGTGCGGGATCGAGGGCGCGTACTTCAACCGCGCGGTCGGCTCGCCGGCGTACGCGGGCGTGTTCGCCGCCTGGTGCGACCTGCGCGAGCTGGTGCCGTACGCGTTCGGCTACATGATGGCCGCGAAGGTCGGGACCGGCATCGTGGCGGAGCTCGGGTCGATGCGGATCTCGGACGAGATCGACGCGCTCGAGGTCATGGGCATCTCCTCGATGACGTTCCTGTGCGCCACGCGCCTGCTCGCTGCCTGGCTGGTGCTGCCGTTCATGTACCTGGCCGGGATCGGCGCCGGCTTCTTCGCGTCCTACCTGGCGGTGGTCGAGCAGATCGGGGAGGTCTCCAGCGGCGGCTACACGCTGATCTTCTGGATGTTCCAGAACCCGCCCGATCTCATATACAGCGTGATCAAGGCGATGGCGATGGCCACCGTCATCGTGCTGGTCGGCTGCTACTACGGCTACACGGCGAGCGGCGGGCCAGTCGGAGTGGGCACCGCGACCGCGAAATCCATGGTTCTCAACATCGTCCTGGTACACCTGATCGGCATGCTGGGCACACAGATCTTCTGGGGCGCGAATCCCCGGGCCCCCATCGGAGGATGAGCGTGAGCGATGGTCACATGAGGCCGGAGGCCGAATTTCCCCATCAGGACGCGGGGCCGGATGCCCCGCGGAGGTAACCATGGACGACGAATATCGCTGGCACACGGGCAAGCAGCGCCCGACCGGCACGGCCGACGCCGTCGAGTTCGTCGACGTCCACAAGGCGTTCGGGCGCAACAAGATCCTGCGCGGCCTGAACATGTCGATCCCCGAGGACAAGATCTCGATGATCCTCGGGCCGTCGGGCACCGGGAAGTCGGTCTGCATCAAGCACATGGTCGGCCTGCTGTACCCCGACGAGGGCGACGTCCTGGTCCACGGCGAGTCGGTCCCCGGCATGCGCGACGACGACCTGTTCGAGATGCGCCGGCGCTTCGGCGTGCTGTTCCAGGACGGCGCGCTGTTCGGCTCGATGAACCTCTACGACAACGTGGCCTTCCCGCTCCGCCAGCACACCGACAAGGGCGAGGACGAGGTCGAGGACATCGTCATGCGTCGTCTGCGCGAGGTCGGCCTCGAGGGCTCGACCGCGAAGATGCCGAACGAGCTGTCGGGCGGCATGCGCAAGCGGGCCGGCTTCGCCCGCGCGCTCGTCCTCGACCCCGACATCGTGCTCTTCGACGAGCCGGACTCCGGCCTCGACCCGGTCCGCACGGCTCTGCTGTGCGAGCTGATCAAGGAGGTCCACGAGGAGAACGGCGGCGCCTACGTCGTGATCACGCACGACATCATGTCCGCCAAGCGCGTCGCCGAGTACATCGCGGTGCTGTGGCGCGGCCGGATCGTCGAGTCGGGCCCGGCCGAGGACCTCTTCAACTCCGACAACCAGTTCGTGCGCCAGTTCCTCAGCGGCGCCTCTCAGGGCCCGCTGGGGATGGAATAGGCCTTCACGTAGGCCTCGAAGTCCCAGCGCTCAAGGAAGTGCACGGCGGCGGCGCGCCCCATTTGGTAGAGCCGGATGCGCTGGTCGGGCACGACGTCGGGGTCCCACGGATCCATGTCTTCGTAGGGGACCTCGATCGTGCGTGCCTGCGCCTCGGGAGGAAGCGTCATCGGATCGTCCGCCCGAACGCTGCGGACGCCGAAGGTCGGCCAGCGCGGTGGGGTCGACGCGCCGTCGAACAGGTCGACCGGGAAGACCTCGAGCACACCGCCGGGCTCGACGGCGAACGGATCGCGCCCCTCCGGCCGCAGCATGTAGGGCGGGCCCGTCTTGGGCTGGATCATGCTTGCGGCCACGGCGGACGCGACGGGGAGGCCGCGGGTGGCCCCGGGAAGCTGCAAAGGCTGACGGTTCCCCAGCTCCGCGACGACGATCTTGAGCCGGTCGCCGACGTCGTCGAACGTCCCAATGCCCCGGACCGCGAGCAGATCATCGATCCATGCCCAGAGCGGCGACCTCAGCGGGTCGTCGGCCCGCGTGAGTGGGAGCCGGCGGCGGGAGAACAGCTGGGCGTAGTCCGTCGTGAGCAGGATCTCGCGCACCTCGGCGGCGGTGTAGCCGGCGGCGAGCAACGCGGCGACCGCGGCGCCGCTCGACGCCCCTCCGACGCGGCGGAAGCCGAACCCGTTCTCGTCGAGTGCCGTGATCGCGCCGATCGTCCCCAGCACCGTGACGCCCGCGGCATCGACGTACAGGTCGCACACCTGGGCCGTCCGCGCACGGGCCTCCTCGAACACGGCTTCGTCTGCCGCCGCGCCGACGTTGGCGCTGACCTCTGCCGACGTGAGGAACCGACTCATCTCCTCGTCGCTCAGGCCGAGCAGCGCCTTGCCGCCGCGGCTCTTGAGGATGCGGGCGACCAGCTCCTCGCGCGCCTGATCATCCTTGTTCGGCAAGTTTCTCCCCGGTCACTTCGGCAAGGTTGTCCCCGGTTCCCCGGCGCTGGTCCTCCGTGGCCGCCGTCAGCTCGAGCCACTTCTCGGGATCCGTGTGGAGGAGCAGGGTCGACGCAAGGACGAGACTGTGGTCCGCGCCGTCACCCTCCGGTGCGGTGCACAACTGGATCCGGACATTCTTGAGCAGTCGCTTGATCTGGCGCGGATTCAGCCGCGCAGCCTCGGCGACGAGCTCGATCTCGTCATCGTCGAGCGTCAGCGGGGGCAGCGCGAGGGACCGGATCCAGTTGTGCACGTGAGCCTTCGCGAACCCTGGCACGCGGAACTCAACCTGGACGATCTTCTCGAGGTACAGGGCGCCGTCGCCCTCGTTCAGCTCGTGCTTGCGC
>JBKOYW010000187.1:0-4207 GCA_046744275.1 Actinomycetota bacterium | reverse complement strand
CGTGCAGGGTGCGCTCGAAGCGCCGCGTGACGTGCCGCGTCAGCGGGGCACGCGCCGCGCGGGCGACGCTCGTCCGGCGCGGGCGCGTGTACGCGGTCGGGACGGCCTCCCGGCTCCGGGCGCGCCGGCCGATCCGGCCCGGTCGCTACACGCTCGAGCTCGCGGGCCGGTCGGCGATCCCGGTGGTGATCCGCTCAGGCCGGTGACTTCGCCGACGCCACATAGCCGCGCACGTCCGCCGCCGGCTCCGAGTACGCCTCGCCGAGCGTCTCCTCCATCCGCTTCATGAAGTCCTCGGCCCACTGCGGGAAGTCGTAGTCGATCGCCCGCAGGAACTCGAGCGTCGCCGCGAGGCGGATGTCGGCGATCGACGGCCGGTCGCCGCCGATGAACGGCTGGTCCGCCATGAAGTACGAGCGGAACACGTCGAGCGGCTCCGCGAGCGCCTCCTCGGCGTCCTTCTGTGCCTTCGCTTTCATCGCGTCGTCGGCCTCGGAGGTCGCCACCTCGCCCGGGTACTGCGCGAAGCCGAGCGTCGGGTAGGTGGCGCGTGCGACCAGCGGATAGAACGTGCCGATCAAGTAGAACATCGCGTTGTCGACCATCGCCCGCCGGCCCGGATCCGTGGGATAGAACTGGTCGAGCCCGTGCTTGTTGCAGAGGTACGCCATGATCGCGCAGCTCTCTCCGAGCGTGCCCTTCGGCAGCCCCTCCGCCTCCAGCATCGGCGTCAGGTGAGCCGGGTACTTGTCGAGGTACTCGGGCGTGGTCGTCTTCCCCCAGACGTCCACCTCCTCGAATTCCAGTCCGGCGGCTCGAACGAAGATGCGGGCCGAGAGGTTGTTGACGCTCGGCGTCAGGATGTTCAGCGTGTGCGCCGCCATGCGCTCCTCCTAGCGGTATGGGTCCTTTGGGGACCGATCGTCCGACAGCGACGCCCGCGTCCGTGTGGCGAGCGTCTCGATGGCATCCGCGACGTGGGCGCGGTCGATGTGGTGATCGCCGCGCTCCACGCGCAGCTTGTGGGCCTCGAGCAGCACCTCGGCGTGGCTGACGTGGGTGGGAGGCTCGAAGCGATACGACGCGAGCTCGATCAGCAGGCCGAGCGGGTCCTCGAAGTAGATCGAGTCCATGAAGCCGCGGTCCTTGACGCCGCTGTGCCGGATCCCGCGCTCGTCGAGGCGCTCGACCGCCTGGTGGAAGCTGGCCTGCGAGACCGCGAACGCGATGTGGTGCACGCAGCCGGGGTCGGTCGCGGTGCGGGTCGGGTCGGCCTCGCGATCCTCGTTCGTGAAGATCGTGATGAGGCGACCGTCGCCGGGGTCGAAGTACAGGTGGCTCTCGGACGCGTCGTCGAGGTTCGGCTGCTCGAACACGAACGGCATCCCGAGCACGCCCTCCCAGAAGTCGATGGACGTCTGCCGTCCGGCGCCGACGATGGTGATGTGGTGCACACCCTGGCTCTGAAGCTTCCGCAAGTGGGGTTTCCTAGCGCTCGACGAGTCTCGATTTGTATTCGCTGCGCGCAAGCGTCCCCCAGGGCACGAGCTCGACGCTTGTCTGCACAACCAACACGCTACGCAATCGCTCGCGGATCGCGTCGGCCAGGCCGGCATCCGCCGACGTGTCGCGCGCGAGCTCCACGGCGACCGGGAGCGGCGGCTCCTGCTTGACGCCGCCGTTGCGCGGCTTCACCCGGATGTGGCCGCTGACGGCGGGAGCGAACCCGCTCACCACGTCCCGGACGGCCGAGGGAAAGACGTTGACCCCGCGGACGATCAGCATGTCATCCGTCCGCCCGATGCACCGGATGCGCGGGCCGCTGCGCCCGCACGGGCACGGGCTCATCCGGACCTCGACGTGATCGCGCGTGCGGAAGCGCAGCAGCGGAGCGGCTCGGTGCCTGAGGTGCGTGAGCACCAGCTCGCCGGTGGCGCCGTCGGTGAGGTTGAGCGCAGTGCCACGCTCGTGGTCGATGAGCTCGACGTGGACGAAGCCGTGCGCGCCGAGGTGCATCCCGTCCTGCTCCTCGCACTCGCCCCACAGCGACACGCCGATGTCGCCGATGCCCATCGCCTCCGTGACCTTCGCGCCCCAGCCGGCCTCGAGCCTGGCGCGGAAGGCGGGCTCGCCGCCGCCCGGCTCGCCGGCCACGAGCACGCGCTGCACGCTCGACCCCGGCAGGTCGATGTCCCGCTCCTGCGCCCACTCGATCAGGTGGGCGGCGTAGGAGGGCGTCAGCACCACGGCCTCGGGATGGAGCAGCGTGATCGCCCGCATGAGGCGCTCGGTGTTGCCCGTGCCGACCGGGATGTGGCAGAGCCCGAGGCGGTCGAACGAGGCCAGCGCGGCGCCCGCGACGAACGGCCCGGCGTTGTAGGTGGACACGATCCGCTGGCCGGCCTGGATTCCGGATGCCGCGTAGCTGCGCGCCGATCCCGTGATCCAGTTGTCGAGGTCGCCCGCGGTCAGCGGGATGTAGCTCGGCGTGCCCGTGGTCCCACTCGTCGAGTAGATGCGGACGATCTCGTCCGGGGTCGCGCACAGGTGGGCGCCGATCGGGTTCTCGGGGCTTACCGTGGCGCGGATCTCTTGCTTGTCGGTCAGGGGCAGCCGGGCGATCTCGGCCAGCCCGCCGAGCTCGAGCCCGGCCAGCTTCTCGCGGTAGAACGCGGACCGCTCGAGCAGGTAGGCGAGCTGCGCCCGGTACGCCGCGTCGTCGCTCATCGCTCGTACTCGATCGCGTCCTCCGCCGCCCCGGCCATCAGAAACCCGATCGGCTGCCGGCGCTCCTCGGCGAGATGCGCCAGCAGACTGGCGGTACGGGCGAGGATCGGGACGGCCTTCACGCTCGACGCCGGGAACCCGAGGTCGAGCATGACGGCCGCGATCGGCATCGAGACGTTCATGGTGAGCGGCTTTCCCCAGACCTTCGCGGCCGCGTCGCGGAAGGTTCGCGCCAGGGCGACGTACGTCCCGCTCACGCCGCGCTCGTCGGCGAGCTCCAGGATGCGCTCGGCGCGCGGGTCGAGCGGGCGGTGCACGGGATGGCCGAAGCCGGGAGCCCGGCCGCCCGAGGCCTGGATCGCGCGCAGGAGCTCCTCGGGATCGCCGCCGGCCTGCGCGTCCTCGAGCAGCCGCGCGCACGCCTCGGACGTGCCGAGGATGACAGGGCCGCAGCCGAGGATGCCGGCCGCCACGGCGCCTTGCAGCGAGCCGGGGTCGGCCGCCAGCGTCATGCGCGCCGCGACGTTGGTGGGCATCATCCCGTGCTCGGCGATCGCGACGAGCAGCAGATCGAGGAAGAAGCGCTGATCCTCGGTCGGCTCATCCCCGGTGAGCAACAGGTGGAAGTACTCGGTGAAGCTCAGCCTGCCCATCAGGTCAGCGGTGAGATCGCGCCCCCGCACCTCGACCCTGTCCGGATAGGCCTGGCTGATGCTGCTGACGGCAGCCCCGGACTTACCGATCATCAGCGCGACGCTATGTGCCGGGCGCGCGAGCGTCAAGGAGCTTGACGTGGGAGGTAATTGATCGTCCGCAGGGCGGCGGGCATGGTGCCGTGCCATGCACACCACCTCGCTCGCGACCAGCCCGTGGCGCGCCCTGCCGGTGCTGCTGGCCGGCGCCTTCATGGTCGTCCTGGACTTCTTCATCGTCAACGTCGCCCTGCCGTCGATCGCCACCGACCTCGGCGCGGGCGAGAGCTCGCTCGAGTGGGTCGTCGCCGGCTACGGCCTGACCTTCGCGGCGTTCCTCGTCACGGCCGGCCGGCTCGGCGACGACCTCGGCCGCCGCCGCGTCTACGCGATAGGCCTCGCGCTGTTCGTTGCCACGTCAGCCGCGTGCGGCTTGGCGCCCAGCCCGACGACGCTCGTGCTCGCGCGGATCGCGCAGGGCGTCGCCGGCGCCGTGCTGATGCCGCAGGTGCTCGCGATCATCGGCGTCACCTACCGCGGACCCACCTACGTGCGCGCGATCAGCATCTACGGCGTCGTGCTCGGCCTCGCCGCCGTCGGCGGGCAGGTGATCGGCGGCGCACTCGTCGAGACCGACGTCGCCGGCCTCGGCTGGCGCAGCTGCTTCCTGATCAACGTGCCCGTCGGCCTCGCCGCACTGGTGATGGTGCCGCGCCTGGTGCAGGAGTCGCGCGCCGAGCGCCGGCAGCGGGCGGACGTCGCCGGCGCCGCGCTGCTGGTCCTTGGGC
>JBKOYW010000340.1:0-6201 GCA_046744275.1 Actinomycetota bacterium | reverse complement strand
CCACCACGGGGCGTTGCGGCGCACGTCGTCGGCGGCCGGCAGCGCATCCGGGCGGTAGCGCCCGCTCAAGAGGCCCATCGCCAGGGGCGTGCGATTGAGGCTCGCCAGCCCGAGGTCCTCCGCGACGCTCAGCGTCTCGAGTTCGCCGCGCAGCACGTTGAGCTCATGCTCGACGGCGACCATGTGAGGTCCCTTGGCCAGTGCGCGCACGATCGCGGGATCGGAAATGCTCGAGCCGTACCAGCGCAGCTTGCCGGCCGCCACGAGCTCCTCGAGCACGTCGATCACGGCCGGGACGTCCTCCGGCGCGGTGAGCCCGTCGTGGATCAGGTACACGTCGATGCGGTCGGTGTCGAGGCGACGCAGGCTCGCGTCGCACGCGCGCCTCAGATAGTCGGGACTGACGTCGCTGCCACCGCCGGTCCGGGTCTGCTCGTCGAAGACGTTGCCGACCTTGGTGACGATCACCACGTCGTCGCGCCGCCCGGCGAGCGCCCTACCGAGCACGCGCTCGCTGTGGCCGCAGCCGTAGACATCGGCGGTGTCGAACAGCGTGACGCCGAGCTCGAGCGCGCGCCGGATCGCGCGGATGGACTCGTCGTCGTCCACCTCGCCCCAGCCCGCGGGCTGGCCGTTGAAGGTCCACGGGCCGCCGATCGCCCAGCAGCCGAGGCCGAGGGCGCTGACTTGCACTCCTGTCCGAGTGCCGAGGTCGCGTTGGAACATGACGCCAGCAAAGCGCGACCGGCGGTGGGCTTCCAGTAATGAGATTCGAGACCCCATCAGCCGTTCTTATGGATGCACGCCGAGGCGCAGTTCGCCTGCGGGCAGGTCGACGTGATGCGGCGCCCAGCCGGGGGTTGTGGGGTCGCTTTACCGGCGTCCTACCGGCGCGCAACCGCACGGCTGTGCACTCCTGGCGAACCGAACCCCAGGAGCCAGACGATGCAGCAGCATGCCCCCGCGGCGCAGCACGACGGCGCGGCAACCCCCATCACAGACGGCTGGCTGGGGCGCCTAGGCGCGTGGGCGGCCGATCACCATCGCGCGATCGCGATCGCATGGTGCGGCGTCGTGCTGGTTCTGGGCGCACTCGCGCCGTTCGCGGACCGGGCGCTGTCGGGCGCCGGGTGGGAGGCCCTTGGCTCGGAATCCGTGGCCGCCCGTCGCGCGCTCGAGGCCCACTTCCCCGGCCGCGGCACGTACGCGCTGTCCGTGGTCATCGCCGGTCCGCGAGCGGGCACGGAGGGGTCGGCGATGCGCGCGACCCTCGCGCGCGTTCGAGCGGTGCTCCGCAGCGACACGGCCGTGTCGGGCGTACTTGCGCCGCGAGCGGGCCACGCGATCTCGTCCGACCGCAGCACAGCGGTCGTAGTCGGTCTCGCGGGTGCGACACCGGACGAGATGGTGAAAGCGGCCGGCAGGCTCAAGACCCGCCTCGCGCGTCTGTCGGCTCCTGGTCTCGCGGTCCGCCTCACCGGACCCGCCGCGATGTGGTCGGACTTCAACGCCGCCAACAAGGCGGCGATGCTCAAGTCCGAGATGTTGTCCTGGCCGCTTACGCTCGTGCTGCTGCTGTTCGCCTTCGGCACGCTGGTCGCGGCCGGCCTGCCGTTGCTGCTCACGATGGCCGGACTCCTCGGCGCGAGCGGGCTGCTGTTCCTGTGCGGGCAGTTCGCCGACGTGTCGATCTGGGCCATGAACTTCGCGATGATGTTCGCGATCGCGCTCGGGATCGACTACGCGCTCTTCATCGTCGTCCGCTTCAGGTCCGCCCTCGCTGCGGGCCTCGCACCCCGCGAAGCGACAGCGCTCACGATGGCGACTGCGGGCAAGGCGGTGCTCGTGAGCGGTCTGACGGTCATCGCCGCGCTGCTGGCCCTCACACTGGTCCCGGTCCCGGCCTTCCGCTCGGTCCCGCTGGGGATCGGGCTCGCCGTGATGATGGTGCTGGCCGCCACTCTCACGTTGCTGCCGGCGGTGCTCTCGCGCCTGGGTCACCGGATCAACGGCGGGCGAGCGCGCGTGCCCGGTGCGATCGATCATCGCAGCGAGCGCTTCGCCGCATGGGGCCGGCGCCTGTGGGCGCGGCCGCTGCCCTACGGTGCAGCAGCCTGCGCGATCCTGCTGATCCTCGCCGCGCCTGCGATCGGGCTGCGGACCGGGATGCCGACCGCCGCGGCGCTCCCGACCGGTGCGGACTCGCGCGAGGGGCAACGGCTGCTCGAGCGCGGGTTCGGGGACGGCGCGGCGAGCGCGCTTCAGATCGTCGTGTCAGAACGAGGCGCGACGGACGCACGGTCGGCGCTCGAGCGGGACCCCGGCATCGCGACCGTCGCGCCCGCGGAGCGGTCGCGCGGCCAGGTGCTCCTGACTGCGGCGCCGAGGGCCGATAGCGGTCGCGCCGGCTTGCGGGCGACGATCGACCGCATCCGCGGCGCGCTCCCTGGCGGCGCGCTGCTCGGCGGTCCCGCCGCCGAGGCCCGCGACCTCGAGAGCGCGCTCGTGTCGCGCCTTCCGGTCGTCGTCGGCGTGGTCCTCGGCCTCGGCTTCGTGCTGCTCCTCGCCCTGCTGCGGGCGCCGCTCGCCGCGGCCGCCGCAGTCGCGCTCGGCGTCCTTGCGACCGCCGCGGCCTTCGGCGTCGCCCGGCTTGTGTTCCAGGAGGGAGCGCTCGATCGGCTCCTGGGCTGGGAGTCGCAGGGCTTCGTCGACGCGTGGGCGCCGATCTTCTTCTTCGCGCTGGCCTTCGCGCTGGCGATGGACTACACCGTGTTCCTGCTGGCCACGGTCAAGGCTGTCCACGACCGCACGGGCGACCCCCGCCATGCGGTCGTGAAGGGGCTGGCGGGCACCGGGCGCGTGATCAATGCGGCCGCTGCGGTGATGGTCGTGGTGTTCATGACCTTCGCGCTTGCAGGCCCGATCGCGCCCAAGGAGATGGGCGTCGTCCTCGCCGTCGCCGTGCTGCTCGATGCGACGCTCATCCGGCTCTTGCTCCAGCCCGTCGTGCTGCGCCTTCTCGGCGCACGCGCATGGTGGATGCCGGCCTGGCTCGACCGCCTGGTCCCGGAGGTCGGCCTGTCGCACGCGCGGCCGGCGCCGGACCCGGCGCCTGGATAGCACGCGGTCTCCGGGTGGCGCGAAAGGCTGGTAGCGTCGCCCGGAGGAATGGAGTTCCGCCTGCTCGGCCCCATGGAAGTGCTCGACGGCGGCACGGCGATTGCGCTCCGCGGCCTCAAGCCGCGAGCGCTCCTGGCCCGGCTGCTGGTGACGCCCAACCGCACGGTCGCGGTCGACCGCCTGGTCGACGACCTGTGGGGCGACGCCGTGCCTGGTACGGCGGTGAAGATGGTCCAGATCTACGTCTCGCAGCTGCGCAAGCTCCTGCCGGCCGACGTGCTCCTTACGCGTCCGCCCGGGTACCTCGTCCAGGTCGACCCGGAGGAGATCGACATCGTGCGCTTCGACCGGTTGCGTCGCACCGGCCGCGCGGCGCTCGAAGCGGGCGAGGCTGCTGCTGCCGCCGCCCACCTGCGCGACGCGCTCGGGCTCTGGCGCGGCGAGGCGCTCGCCGAGTTCGTCGAACCCTTCGCGCAGGCCGAGCGCAATCACCTCGACGAACTGCGCCTCGCCTGTCTCGAGGATCGCCTCGAGGCGGACCTGATTCAGGGCCGCCACGCGGAGCTCGTCGGGGAGTTGGCGGCCGAGATCGCCCGGTTTCCGCTCCGTGAGCGCCTGCGCAAGCAGTCGATGCTCGCGCTCTACCGCTCCGGCCGGCACGCCGACGCGCTCGCGGCCTACCACGACTTCCGCCGCAGGCTCGACGACGATCTCGGTCTCGAGCCGTCCGTGGAGCTACGTGAGCTGCAGCAACTGATCCTCAACCAGGATTCGTCGCTCGAGCTGTCGCGCGGCGCGACGCCGGGCGCGAGGGGTGGCGACGTCACGGGTCGGCGCGATCTGGAGGCGGGTCTGGAAGCGCTCGGCCGTGGCGCATGGGAGGAGGCGAAGGCGCGGTTCGGGCGCGCGCTCGAGCAGGACGGCGAGCACGCCGAGGCGCTGGAGGGCTGGGCGCACGCGGCGCGGTTCCGCGGCGACGGCGACGCGAGCCTGGAGGCACGGACGCGAGCGTTCCGGGCCTATCGTGGCCGCGGCGATTCGCGCTCGGCTGCTCGCGCCGCGGCATGGCTGGCATACGACACGGTCGTGTTCCGGGGCGACGACGCGGTCGCACAAGGCTGGTTCGGTCACGCCCACCGGCTGCTCGCGGATGGCGACGACAGCGAGGAGCGCGGCTGGCTCGCGTTCCTGGAGGGCGAGGTCGCCCTCGTCGCGCACGGCGACACGGCGCGAGCGGCCGAACATGCGGCGCGGGCGCTGGAAGTCGGCAGGCGCACCGGCGTCATGGATCTGGAGATGCTGGCGCTCTCGCTGATCGGGCTTGCCCGAGTCGCGGCGGGTGAGATCGCTGAAGGAATGCGCGACCTCGATCAGGCGACGGCCGCGGCGGTGGGCGGCGAGCTGTCCGGGCTCCACTTCGCCGGCGCCGTCTGCTGCCACATGATCTATGCATGTGAACGCGTCCACGACGTCGAGCGTGCTGCACAGTGGTGCGAGACCGTGCGGGGATTCTCCGAGCAGTGGAGCGTGCCGCAACTGTTCGGCTTCTGTCGCTCCCATTACGCCTCGGTGCTGATCTGGCGCGGCGAGTGGAACGACGCCGAGGCTGAGCTCACGGCCGCCTCCCGCGCGTTCGAGCACGGTGCGCCCGCGCTCGTGTTCGAGAGCATCCTGCGCCTGGCAGAGCTGCGCCGCCGGCAGAACCGCCCAGGCGAAGCGGCAGAGCTTTGCGAGCGCATCGCGTGGCACCCCGCGGCACAGCTCTGCCTCGCCGAGATCGCCCTGGACCGCGGCGACGCACCGGCCGCACGCGATCTGGTCGCCCGTCATCTGCGCGCACTGCCGATCGGCGAGCGCCTGGGCCGGGCGCCCGGACTCGAGCTGACCGTCCGAGTGCATCTGGCGATGCAAGATCTCCCCGCGGCGGAGGCCGGCGTCACGGAGCTTCAGGAACTCGCAGACGCCGCCGGCACCGCGCCGCTGCGTGCATCTCTGCGGTTCTCGCGCGGACTGCTCGCCGGCGCACGCGGCGACCCGGCGGCGGCCAAGGGCGAGCTCCAGGACGCGGTCGACCTATGGAGCCGCATGCGCGCGCCCTACGAACTCGCCCGCGGCCACGTCGCGCTTGCCGAGCTCGCGCGCCAGACCGACCGCCCCGAAGAGGCCGCACGCGAGCTGCGGCGTGCGCGATCCGCACTCGACGGTCTCGCGGCCCCGGCCGATCTCGAGCGGGCCGAGCTGCTGCTGGCCCGAGCGCACGCGGAGTCGCCGGACCCGCGCTTGGCGTCGGAATCGGCGCTGCGCCGAGCCCACGGCAGTGGCCCGACCGCACCGTAGGGTGGTGTGCCATCCATCGACGCGGAGGACGCGCGGTGCGCGTTCCGACGATCGAGACGCGGCTTCCTGCATCGCGCCGACCTGCCGATCCAACGCGAGAGCGCGCTGCTAGCCGGCGGCGCGGGCGTGGAGTCCGATGGCCAGCGTGGTGAGGTAGTCCGCCAGCGTGACCGGGAAATCGAGGTGCGCCTTTTCCAGGCGTTCGTCGGCGGCGCAGGCTTGGAGGACGGCCTCGGGCGGCCGGGCATACGCCCACAGCGCCGCGGTCATCACCCAGGCGCCAACCGTGTAGCGCCAGGCGTCGTCCTGGCTGAGTTCGGGCAGCGCGTCGCGCACGAGTCCGGCGAGGACCTCGGCGTCGGCTATGGATGCGCGCTTGTACCTGGTGATCGCCTCGACGGACACGTTGTGCTCGAGCACCGCGGCCTGCGCGCTCATGAGGTCGCACAGGACCGGGCGCTCTACCAGCGACCTCGAGATCGCTGTCGCCAGCTCTTCGGCGCGGCGCTTGAACGCGGCCCTGCGCCGGACGGCTGAGGGCAGTTCGGCTGCCAGATGGGCGAGCCATTCGCGGGAGGAGCTGGCCAGCAGCTCGAGCAGCACGGCCTCGCGCGAGTCGAAGTAGCGCAGGACGTTGGATTTGGCCAGGCCCACCCGTCGGCTGAGCTCGTTGAGCGAGATGTCGGCGACGGGCATCTCTTGCAGCATCGCGGCCGCGGTGTCGAGGATCGCCTGGCTGCGAAG
>JBKOYW010000278.1:0-3543 GCA_046744275.1 Actinomycetota bacterium | reverse complement strand
CGCCGGCCCACCGCGATCTGGTCGAGCGGACGCACGCGTTCGCGCGCGACGTCATCCGGCCGGTGGCTGAGCACCACGACCGCGAGGAGGAGTTCCCGGGGGAGGTGCTCGAGGCGGCCGCGGAGGAGGGCTTCTACAACCCGCTCTTCTACCGCGACCTGATCGGTGACCCGACCGGGCTGTCGCTGCAGCTGTTCATGGAGGAGCTGTTCTGGGGCTGCGCGGGGATCGGGCTGAGCATCGTGATGCCGGCGCTCGCGCTCTCGGCCATGGCCCAGGCCGCCACGCCGGAGCAGCTCCTGCGATGGGCGCCCGAGTGCTTCGGCGAGCCGGGCGACCTCAAGCTCGCGGCGCTGTGCGTGAGCGAGCCCGAGGGCGGCAGCGACGTGCGCAACCTGCGCACCCGCGCGCGCCGCGACGGCGACGAGTGGGTGCTCGACGGCCACAAGATCTGGATCGGCAACGGCGGGATCGCGAACGTGCACGTGGTCAACGCGACGGTCGACCCGGAGGCCGGCCATCGCGGCCAGGCGCTGTTCGTCGTCCCGGGCGGGACGCCCGGGCTGGAGCTCGTGCGCAAGCTTGAGAAGCTCGGCTGCCGCGCCTCGCACACGGCCGAGCTGAAGTTCGACGGGTGCCGGATCCCGGGCGAGAACCTGCTCGGCGGTGACGAGAGGCTCGAGCGCCGGCTCGCTGACGCGCACCGTGGCGACGGCAACGGCCGCTCCTCCACGCTCGGCGCATTCGAGCAGACGCGGCCGATGGTGGCCGCCCAGGCGCTCGGCATCGCGCGCGCCGCGCTCGAGTTCGCGGCCGACTACGCGTCCAAGCGTGAGGCATTCGGCGGGCCGATCCTCGACAAGCAGGGCATCGCGTTCCCGCTCGCCGACCTGGCGGTGGAGCTCGACGCCGCCCGGCTGCTGACCTGGCGTGCGTCGTGGATGGCGGCCCAGCACATCGAGTACCACCATGCCGAGGGGTCGATGTCGAAGCTGAAGGCGTCGGAGGTCGCGGTGCGGATCACCGAGCAGGCGATCCAGGTCTGCGGCGGCTACGGCTACGTCCGCGACCTGCCGGTCGAGAAGTGGTACCGCGACGCGAAGCTCTACACGATCTTCGAGGGCACGAGCGAGATCCAGCGGGTCGTGATCGGCCGCACGCTCGAGGACGCGGCGCCGCCGCTGCACCACCGGATGCCGACCGACGGGCCGGCACTCGGGCGCTCGTTCGGGCGCGGGAGCAAGCACCGGTCGCTGGCCGCGGGCAAGGCGATGCAGATCGCCTCAAAGACCCCGCCGTCGCTGATGAAGCTGCCGATGAAGGTGATCACGCCGCCGCAGAAGGGCGGTCAGGACTCGCGGTCCCAGTAGTCGACGCCGCTCTCGCGCCGGACGAGCAGGATGTCGCGCTCCCCGTCCGGCCACACGCCGAGCTTGTCGCTGTCCGGGAAGATCGCGACAGCCGGCCGGTCGTAGGTCGAGACGATCATCAGGCGGGCGGTCTCGTCGCTCCGGTTGGTGACCTTGTGGGCGCCCTCGGGGCCCTCTGGGAAGCAGACGAGGTCGCCCGGCTCGAGCGCGTCCTCGCCGCCGGGGTGGCGCAGCGTCGGCCGGCCGTCGAGCACCAGCAGCCACTCCTCGGCGCCGTACTCGTAGTGGTAGGGCCAGGTGCTCTCGCCGGGCGGGAGCTCGTAGACCGTCGACGCCATCCTGCGCGAGCCGATCGCCGGGCCGATGCGAGCGGAGCCTGCCCGGTAGCCGTCGGGCCGGCTCTCGGCGTACTCGAAGGCCGGAGCGAAGACGTTGAAGCGCCGCATGTCATGCCTCCCGTCGTAGTAGCCGACGGCGCTCTCGCGGCGCACGATCATGTCGTCGCTGCGGTCGCCGCCGGTCCAGATGCCGAGCTTGCCGCCGTCGGGATAGACGCTGACGGCGGGGTGCTTGACGGTCGAGAACATCAGCACGCGGGCGGTGCCCTCGCCGTGGTTGGTGACCTTGTGCGCCCCGTCCGGCCCGATCGGGAAGAAGACGATGTCGCCTTGCGCGAGCTCCTCCTCCCCCTCAGGTGCGCGCAGGGTCGGTGAGCCCTCGAGCACGATCAGCCACTCCTCCTCGGCCCACTCGTAGTGGTACGGGCAGATGCTCTGTCCGCGCGGTACCTCGTAGATGGAGAGGCCGGTCTCCGCCGCGCCGAGCAGCGGGCCGAGGCGCGCCAGCCCCGAGCGGTAGCCATCTGGGTCGTCGTCGTACTTGAACTCCGCCGTGTTCAGGTTGAGCCGTTGCATGGCGCGGATTATCCGTGCCGGAAGGCGGCGATCCCCTGCGCCCACGCGGCGTCGAGGTCGGCTCCGGGCGGGAAGCGGCCGTTCAGCTCGAGGATCGTCATGCCGTGCGCGAACGCCCACAGCGCGCGGGCGGCGTCGGGGTCGCCTCCGACGGCCTCGACGAGTGGCTTGGCCGCGCGGTCCTCGACGCCGGGGGTCAGCCGGTCCCGCGGTAGCGGGCCGTCGGTCATCAGCCGGTACAGGTGCGGGTGGCGTGTCGCGTACCCGCGGTACGCGAGGGCGATCGCCGCGAGCGGGTCGTCCGCGCCGGCGATCGCCGCCTCGTAGTGGTCCGCCAGCTCCTCGAACGCCGCCGAGATGAGCGCCGCCTCGAGTGCCTGCTTGTCCGGCAGGTGCTTGTAGATGGACGGCGCGCGGATCCCGATCCGATCCGCGATCCGCCGCATCGAGAGGCCCTCGGGCCCTTCGGCCTCGAGCAGCTCCCGAGCGGCGTCGACGATCTCGCGGGCGCGCGGGCTGAGCTGCTCAGCCCGGATCCACCGGTGATCCGTGGATTCGGGCTTAGGAGCGCTGGAAGCCATCGGGCGTGCGGAGACCGTATCCGGCGATCCGGTCGACGGCGATGTGCAGGCCCCACGCGATCGCGCCAACGAGGTAGCCGGTGGGCAGCGACGCGGCGACGACCACGACCGCGAGCGCGACCGGGCCGGCGAAGCGGTGGAGGGCGTTGTAGAGCGCGACCGCGCGCGGGTGCAGCTGTCCCTTCTCGAGCCCGGTGCCGATCCCGAGGAAGAGCGCGAGATCGGGGGCGGCGCCGAAGGCGACGAACTGCCACCAGCCCGTTCCCTGGTCGACGAGGACGTAGACGGCGGCGGCGAGCAGGGCCACGGCGAGGGCGGCGTACGCGGGACGGCGCCAGGTCGACGCGTTCGAGCCGGGGCGAGCGGCCTGCTGTTCGTGAGCGATGTGCACGGTGGTCTCCTTGACGTTGGCTAACACTGTTAGCTATCGGTAGCTAACGCCGTTAGCCATGTCAAGGAGAACGCCGATGCTCACCGCCGCCAACCTCACCCTCCGCTTCGTGCTCGAGCTCGCTGCGATCGGCGCCGTCGCTGGTGTACCTTCCGCACGGGCCCCCGGCCCGCTCGCCAAGGCCGCCCTAGGCCTCGGCGCTCCGACCGTCGCGATGGTCTGGGGCACGTTCGTCGCGCCAAAGGCGACCGTCGCGGTCAACGTGACGCTGCTGCACGGGTTTGACG
>JBKOYW010000102.1:0-5939 GCA_046744275.1 Actinomycetota bacterium | reverse complement strand
ATGGACCGCGTCGGCCTCAACCCCGAGCACTACAACCGCTACCCGCACGAGTTCTCGGGCGGCCAGCGCCAGCGCATCGGCGTCGCCCGCGCGCTCGCGCTCAAGCCGAAGGTGATCGTGGCCGACGAGCCGGTGTCGGCGCTCGACGTGTCGATCCAGGCCCAGATCCTCAACCTGCTGCGCGAGCTCCAGCGCGAGATGGGGATCACGCTGATCTTCATCGCGCACGATCTCTCCGTGGTGCGCCACATGTGCGACCGGATCGCGGTGATGTACCTCGGCCGCGTGGTCGAGCTGGCGACCAACGCGCAGCTCTACGCCCACCCGCGGATGCCCTACACGGGCGCGCTGATGTCGGCCGTGCCGGTGCCGCAGCCGCGGCTCGCCGCCGGCAAGAAGCGCCAGGTGCTGGCGGGCGACGTCCCCTCTCCGGCCAATCCGCCGCCCGCCTGCCGCTTCCACACGCGCTGCTGGAAGGCGCAGGAGATCTGCCGCCAGGAGGACCCGCCGCTCGAGCCGAAGGACGGCGGCAACGTGGCCGCCTGCCACTTCCCGCTCACGGACGCCGAGGTCCTCGAGCGCGTGCCTACTGCTCGGAGCGCCTGAGAGGGTTGCCTGCGCCCTCCTAACTGCGCGCGCGGCGGTCGAGGCGCTGCAGCCGGTCATCCCACTGGGCGCCGACCTCGACCATCCACTCCATCGCCCCTGCCAGCGGCGCGGGCGTGAGCGTGTAGCGCGTCTCCCGCCCCTCGCGGCGCGCCTGGACGAGCCCGGCGCCCGACAGGGCGCTGAGGTGCTTGGACACCGCCTGGCGGGTCATCGGGAGCTCGCCGGCGAGCGTCGAGGCGGTCAGGCCGGGGCGCTCGGCGAGCGAGCGCACGACCTCGCGGCGCGTCGGGTCGGCGAGGGCGGCGAAGACCGCGCCGACGTCGTGCTCGCCTACGCCGGGCACAGCGCGGCGGCGGACGCCAGCGCGGTGAGCTTGGGGCCCCACACGAGGCCGTCGTCCGCGAATCGGTGCTCGGTGACCGTGAACCGCGTGCCACCGGGATCGTCGTCGAGCCGCCACTCGACGCGGGAGTCGCCCCAGCGGAAGACGATCCGCTCCTCGGCGTCGACCACCTCGACGACTCCGTCGCGGTCCTCGGCGTGCATCGGCGCGCCCTCTTCGGCCTCGAACTCGACGTCGTCGGCGAGCCACTCGCGCAGCTCGTCCTCCTCGGTGACCAGCTCCCACGCCCGCTCGCGCGGCACGGGGAGGACGATCTCACGGATAACGCAACTCATGGGTTGCACATAGTACCATGGCCGGAAACATGCAACCTCCAGGTTGCGCTTAGTAAGGAGCCCGCCATGCCCCTCGTTCCCGTCGTCATCCAGCAGGACGCCCGCGGCGAGCGTTCGTTCGACATCTACTCGCGCCTGCTGCGCGAGCGCGTCGTCTTCGTCGGCACGCCGATCGACGACGCGATCGCCAACGTGGTCGTCGCCCAGCTGCTGCACCTCGAGGCGGAGGACCCCGACAAGGACATCTTCATGTACATCAACTCGCCGGGCGGGGTCGTGTACTCCGGCCTGGCGATCTACGACACGATGCAGTTCATCAAGCCCGACGTTGCCACGGTGTGCTGCGGGGTCGCGATGTCGATGGGCTCGCTGCTGCTGGCCGGCGGAGCCGCGGGCAAGCGCTCGGCGCTGCCGAACTCCCGCATCCTCGTCCACCAGCCGAGCGGCGGGTTCCAGGGCCAGGCGAGCGACATCCAGATCCACGCCAAGGAGGCGCTCGAGCTGCGCCGGCGGGTCGAAGAGATCTACGCGCACCACACCGGCAAGCCGGTCGAGGACGTCTCCGAGGCGCTCGAGCGCGACCGCTTCTTCACGCCCGAGCAGGCGCGCGACTACGGCCTCGTCGACCGCGTCATGCAGTACCGAAGCGACAACGGGAACGGCTACTCGCCGTCGTCCTCATAGAGCGACTCGCGGGCGAGCTCCGTGCCGGAGATTCCCCACAGCGCGATCTCCAGGTAGTCGCCGCGGTAGGCGTCGGGCGCGATCAGCGTGTAGCGCTCGTCCGACACGAGGCACTGGTCGACGGTCAGTCCCGCCAGCTCGGCAGTCGCGACCGCGCCGCCGCGGACCATCGGGACGCCCCATACGAGCGTCATCGCCGCGACCTCGCCGTTCTCCCCGCGCCAGCCGCCGATCACCTCCTCGCACAGGTCCATCTGCCAGTCGGGGTTGGCCTCCGACGTCTCGTCCGTGAAGTCGGCCCACGAGTAGAAGTCGCCGGGCTCGTGGTCGGCGTCGCCCGGCGTGAAGGACACGTAGCCGAAGAGGTCGAGGCCGTTGGTGGTGCGACTGGTGACCGGCACGAACGTGCGGCCGGCCCAGGTGCGATCGGGGAACCACCTCATCTCCCCGGGGTCGCCGAGCTCGACGCCCTCCGTGTCGACCTTCAGCGCGGCGCCCAGGAACTCGGCCTGGAGCGTGTCGGCCCAGCGGCCGTACGGCAGCGGGTCCTGCGGCGGCTCGGCCGCGAAACGGCAGACGAAGCGATCTTCGGGCGGCATCGGCGCCGCAGCCTACGGCACTTCGAGGAGCAGCGTCACCGGGCCGTCGTTGACCAGCTCGACGTCCATGTGCGCGCCGAACACGCCGCCGCGGGCGCCCAGCCGCTCGCAGAATCGCTCGTAGAGCGGCTCGGCGTGCTCGGGCAGGGCGGCGGCGACGTACGCGGGCCGGTTGCCCTTGCGCGTGTCGCCGTAGAGCGTGAACTGCGACACGCACAGGACCTCGCGGGAAGAGCCGAGCGGCTCGTTCATGCGGCCGTCCGCGTCGGGGAAGATCCGCAGCGCGCGTACCTTGTCGGCCAGCCGGTCGGCGTCGGCGGCCGTGTCGTCGTGCGTGATGCCGAGCAGCACGAGCAGGCCGGGGCCGATCTCGGCCACCCTTCGCCCGTCCGCGTCCACCGACGCCCGGCTCACCCGCTGCACCAGCGCTCGCACGGCGTCACACGATGACGGACACGACGAGCAGGATCGGCACCGAGATCATCGTCGTCCACACGATGGCGCCGGCGGCGAACGGCACGTCGAGCCCGTAGGCGTGGGCGAGCACCACGATGTGCAGTCCGGCTGGCATCGTGGCGATCAGCAGGAAGGCGCCGGGAAGGTCGATGAACGGCGCCGCGAGGGCGAGCAGCAGCAGCGGCGCCACGACCAGGCGCAGGACGATCGCGGCGCCGATCGGGGCGGTCAGCGGCGGCGGGAACTTCAGCGCGCCCTCCTCGGCCTCCTCGGCCAGCGTGACGCCGACCGCGAAGAACCCGAGCACGGGCACGGTCAGGATCAACAGCCGCGCGGCGTCGACCAGCACGTCCGGCGCGAGCGCGTCGGGCGCGAGCAGGCCGAGCACGACGGCCGCCAGCGGCGGGTTGCGGACGAAGAAGGCCCGCACGCGCTCGCGGACCGTCTCGCCCGCCTTCGTGCCGGTCGCCGCCGCGATCGCGAACGAGCCGATGAAGAACACCGGTTGCTGCACGAGGGCGTCGTAGACGACGCCCTCGGAGAGGTGGTCGAAGCCGAGCAGGGCACCGACCACGGCCAGCCCCATCAGGCCGGTGTTGGCCTGCAGGCCGACGATCGCGAGCACGCCGGACGTGGGCGCCGGCCGGTCCAGGATCCGCCGTCCGATCAGCCAGCCGACCAGCGCGGCGAGCGCGAGCGCGAGCCAGCCGAGCACGATCCCCACGCCGACGTCCGCGCTCACCTCGAGCCGGGCCATGTTGAAGAACGCGACGATCGGCATCACGACGTACAGCAGGAACGTCAGGATCCGGCGCGCCCACTCGCCCGCCCGCGCCCCCGCACGGCGCTCCGCCTCCACCCCCGCCGCGATCGAGGCGGCGATGGCGAGGGCGATGAAGACCACGCCGGCAGGCTATTCAGCGCGCGTGCAGGGCGGCCCGGAGGCTGTGGCGGTCGACCGGCTTGCGGTCGACGAGCCAGCGCGCGAGCGGAGCCGGGCGGCCGATGTGGAAGCCCTGGACGTAGTCGACGCCGAGGTCGCGCACGAGCTTGAGCGTCTCCTCGTCGCCCACCATCTCGGCGACGGTGCGCTTGCCGAGCCCGCGCGCGATGTCGACGACCGCCTGGATCACGAGCTGGTCGGTGCGGTCGGTCACGCAGCCGCGGACGAACTCGCCGTCGATCTTCAGGTAGTCGAACGGCAGGTGCTTGAGGTAGTAGAAGGATGCGAAGGCGGCGCCGAAGTCGTCGAGCGCGAAGCGGCAGCCGAGCGCCGCGAGCCTGTGCGCGAACTCCTGCGCGCGCGGGATGTTGGCGACCGCCGTCGTCTCGGTGATCTCGAAGATGACCTGCGCGGGGTCGACCTCGTGCGTGCGCAGCTCGCCCTCGATCAGCGCCAGCAGATCCTCGTCGCCGGCCGAGCGGCCGGAGATGTTGACCTCGAAGGTCAGGCGCCGGCCGCGGCGGTTCTCCTCGGCCAGCATCGCGATCGAGCGGCTGACGACCCAGCGGTCGATCGCGCCGATCAGGTCGTAGCGCTCGGCGGCGGGCAGGAACGCGGCGGGCGAGATCAGCTCGCCGAACGGGTCGCGCAGCCGCAGCAGCAGCTCGAACTGGCCGGTGTCGCCGGTCGCCAGGTTCATGATCGGCTGGGCCTGGAGGACGAAGCGGTCCTCGTCGAGCCCGTCGCGGATCACGTCCGGCCACGACACGCGGCCGTCGAGCCGGTCGGAGCCCGCCGCCGGCCGGTAGGTGACGGCGCGGTCGCGGCCGGCGTCCTTGGCCTCGTACATCGCGAGATCGGCGTTGGCGAGCACGTCGTCGGCGCACAGGCCTGCCTCGTCGAAGCCGGCGACGCCGATGCTGGCGCTGACCGAGCGCAGGCGGCCCGAAGGGCTCGCCACGCGCTGCGCGCGCACCGCTTCGAGGATCTGCTCGGCGGCGTGCGCGACGTCGGCCTCGTCCCCGTCCGGCATCAGGACCGCGAGCTCGTCGCCGCCGAGCCGGGCGAGCGCGACGCGTTCTCCGAGCCGCTCCCGCAGCGCCTCCGCGAGCGAGACGATCAGCTCGTCGCCGATCCCATGGCCGAGCGTGTCGTTGATGTTCTTGAAGTGGTCGAGGTCGAGCACGAGCGCCGCGCCGGCGGGGCCGTAGCGCCGGACGCGTTCGAGGTGCGACTCCAGCTCGCGCGCGAACGCGCGGCGGTTGAGCAGGCCGGTCAGCGGGTCGTGGTCGGCCAGGTAGTGCAGCTCGGCCTCGTAGCGGCGGCGCTCGGTGACGTCCTGCACCTGGAGCAGAACGTGCTGCGGCACGCCGGCGCCGTCGCGCACCAGCGTTGCGTTGATCGCCGCCCAGACGATCTTGCCGGCGGCATGCAGGAAGCGCCGCTCGCCGCGGAGCGGTCCGCTCTCGCCGCGCGCCAGCCGCCCGAGCGCGTGGCCCTCGTCGTCGCGGTCCTCGGGGTGCATGAGGCGCACGAGCGGCGTGCCCTCGAGCTCCTCCTGCTGGCGGCCGGTGAACCCGCACAGCGCGCGGTTGACCTGCAGGAAGCGGCCGTCGATCGTGGCGATCGCCATGCCGATCGGGGCCTCCTCGAAGGCGGTGCGGAAGCGCGCCTCGGCGTCCGCCTGGGCGCGCTCGGCCTCGGCGCGGGCGTGGACGTCGCGGATCGTGGCGTGGATCTCGGCGAGGCGGTCGCCGTCGCGGACGGCGAGCAGCTGGGCCTCGGCCCAGCGCCAGGCGCCGTCCGCGCGGCGCAGCCGGACGGTGACCGCGGCGCGGTCCTCGCCGCCGATGAGCCGGCGCATGGCGGCGACAGTGGTGGCGGAGTCGCCGGGGTGCACGAGGTCGGCCCCGCGCGTGCCGACCAGGGTGCCGGGGTCGAGGTCGAGCAGGTCGCGGCAGCTCTCGGAG
>JBKOYW010000440.1:0-6431 GCA_046744275.1 Actinomycetota bacterium | reverse complement strand
GTCGTGGTGCGGACGCTCGCGGGCATGGCGGTGCCGTTTGACGGCGCAGACCGCGGGGTAGCGACAGCCACGTGAAGCTGCTGGTGGTCACGCCCGAGCCGGTCGACGCGAAGCTCCTGCGGGCGACCCTCGGCGAGGAGGTCGAGGGCGCCGAGGTGCTCGTCGTCTCCCCCGCCACCAACCAGTCGAAGCTCGCGTTCTGGGTGTCGGACCCCGACGAGGCGATCCACGAGGCCGAGGTCGCCCAGGAGGAGACCGTCGAGCGGCTGGAGGAGGAGGGCGTCGACGCCGCCGGCGACACCGGCGAGAGCGAGCCCGCGGTCGCGATCCAGGACGCGCTCGCCACGTTCCCCGCCGACCGCATCGTCATCTTCAGCCACTCGGGCGAGAAGGACTACCGCGAGGACGCGGGGCTCACCGACGCCGAGGAGCGCTTCGGCGTGCCGGTCACGCACGCCGAGATCTCTCGGTAGCGCGCGCGATCGCCTCGGCGCCCACGAGCCGCTCGAACGGGCCGATGACCTTCCACAGCGCGCGCAAGCGCAGCCCGGCGGTGCGGTCGACCGGCTGGACCCTCGCCTCGCTGACCAGCGCGCTGCCGTCGGGCCCGTCCTCGACCCAGTGGCCGAACAGGACGCGCACCGTGCCGGGCTCGCGCCAGCGCGCGAACTCGTCCGGGCCGGCGAGCCGCGGGTAGTCGCGCGCGAGCGTCCAGATGCGGCCGCACAGGCCGGCCAGCAGGTGACGCTCGCCCTCGTCGAGCACGGTGAACGGATAGGCGCGGAACAGCTCGCCGTAGGTGAGCTCGGAGTCGAGCCCGGGGATCCGCCAGCGGACGAGGCGCCCGAGCGTCCTGGTGTCCGCCAGACGGAGGTCGTTCGCCGTGCGCCACAGCGCGTCCGGCGCCGCCGGCGCTGTGCGCCGGTGGTGCGTGCGCACGACCGGCTCGGGGAGCCAGGCGTCGAGGCGGCGGGTATCGTCGGCGGCTCGCATGCGGCTGATCCAGCACAAGAGGGAGGCCTACTGGTTCTACCGAGTCCTCTCGCTCGGCTACGACGACTGGATCAACCCGCTGTTCTGGACGCCGCGGATGCGGGACGAGGCACTCGCCGCCGCGCGGCTGGACCGGCGCGACCTCGAGACGCTCGACGCGGGCGCCGGCACGGGCTTCACCACGGAGGGGATCGTGGCGCACGTGGACCCGACGCGGGTGACGATGCTCGACCAGAGCCCGCACCAGCTCGCGCGCGCCGCCCGGCGGCCCGCGCTGGCCGGGGTCCGGCGGCTGCTGGGCGACGCCGAGGCGCTGCCGTTTCCCGACGGCGAGTTCGATCGCTACGTGTCGGCCGGCAGCATCGAGTACTGGCCCGACCCGCAGCGCGGCATCGCCGAGGCCTACCGCGTGCTGCGACCGGGCGGCGTGGCGGTCGTGATCGGGCCGGTGCGGCCGGCGGGGCGGATCGCGCGTGCGCTCGCCGACCTCTGGATGCTGTTCCCGTCGGTCGAGCAGTACCGGACGTGGTTCGAGCGGGCCGGCTTCGGCGACGTCGAGGTGGTGCCGGTGGCGCCCGACTGGTACCGCGACGCGCGCGTGCCATACGCGGTAGCGGTGGTGGGTGCGAAGGCGGCGGCCGGTCCGTCGCCGCTCGCGGCGATGCCGGTGGCGGAGTCGCTCGACGCGCCGCTGGGCGTCGCCGAGCGGGTCCGGGTGGCGGCGCGCTTCGCGCTCGGCTCGCTGGCGGGGCTCGCGTTCGTGCCGATCGCTCTCGTGATGACGCTGCGAGCGCGCCGGAGCCGCGCGTGACGAGCCACGCCGCGGCCGTCCGGCGGACCGGCGTGCTCGGCGCCGTCGGCGTGCTCTGGCGGTTCTCGCGCCCGCACACGCTGCTCGGGACGTTCATCAGCGCCACCGGCCTGTATCTGATCGCGGTCTCCGAGCTGCCCGGCTCCGGGCTCGACCAGCTGTTCTGGGTGATCGTGGCGGGAGCCGGGGTCAACGTCGCGATCGTCGGCGTCAACCAGATCACCGACGTCGAGATCGACCGGATCAACAAGCCGCAACTGCCGCTCGCGGCCGGCGACCTGACAATAGAGGCGGCGTGGCGGATCGTGGCGGTCGCAGCGGTCGTCCCCGTCGTGCTGGCGCTCACGCAGGGCGCGCTGGAGACGGCCGCGGTCGTCACGGCGCTGGCGGTCGGCGCCGCCTACTCGCTGCCGCCGGTGCGGCTCAAGCGCTTCCCGGTCGTCGCCTCGCTGTGCATCGCGGGCGTGCGGGCGATCGCCGTGAACCTCGGCATGTACGGGCACTACGCGCTCGCGTTCGGTGGAGGCGAGCTCGAGATCCCCGCGGCGGTGTGGGCCCTGGCGGCGTTCGTGCTGCCGTTCTCGTTCGCGATCGCCGTGCTGAAGGACGTGCCGGACATGGAAGGCGACCGGCGCTTCCGGATCGCGACGTTCACGGTGCGGCTCGGCCCGCGGCGGGCGGCGCGGCTCGGGCTCTCGGCGCTGGTGGCCGCGTACGCGGGCATGATCGTCCTCGGCCCGCTGCTGGTGGACGACGCCGACGGTCTCGTCCTCGCCGGCGGCCACGCGGCCGCGCTGGCGCTGCTGCTGGTGTGGGCGCGCGCCGCGGACCCGGACGACTTCGGTGTGTTCTACATGCGCGTCTGGGCGCTGTTCTTCGCGGAGTACGCGCTCGTGCCGCTGGCCGTCCTGGCCGCCTGAGGTCGACGTCGGCGTCGCATTGGCGCGCCGCCGCTAGCCCCGCCCAGATTCTCGTCAGCCCGCAGACTTTTGGACGCTCGGATATTGCCCACCGGTGAACACGCAGACCCGCCATGGTGAACGCTTTCCGGCTGGAATTGTGGACCTCAGGTCGAACGGGAGGTTTGTTCGATGGACACATTGGAGTAGACGGCCTTTCCGATGGGGAGTAATGTCCCCGCGGATGTCGCTGGCTTATGACGCCGAGCGGTCAGGTCGTCAGCCGCTCATGGGGAAGGTTCCGGCGCAGGCCGGTCGCTTCGCGCGCCCGGGAAGCTCCGCCCGCCCCAACACCATCACCGCAAGCCAAGCACGAGCGGCGCGCCAGCGCGAGGCGCGTCGTGACGAGCAAGCCGTAGCGGCCTGGCTTCGCGAGCTGTCCGGGCGCCCGCGCTAGCGCCCGGTTCAGCGCTCTTCTCCGCCGACTTCCGACCCGCATGAGGGTCGCGCCGCGACCGTTTCGCATGCCGAGCGCTCGGGCACGGTTTCATAAGAGGGGAACCCCGACTCGCTAGGAGAGCCATGACCCCGCTGAAGCAGCTCGCCGAGCACGGCCAGAGCGTCTGGATCGACTTCCTCTCGCGCAACTTCATCAACGACGGCGACCTCGCCGGCCTCGTCAGCGACGGCGTCGTCGGCGTGACCTCGAACCCCACGATCTTCCAGGGAGCGATCGCCGAGGGCGACGCGTACGACGACCAGATCAAGCAGGTCAGCGCGACCGAGTCCGAGCCGAAGGAGATCTTCCTCGCGCTCGCGCGCGACGACATCCGCGCCGCCTGCGACGAGCTGCGGCAGGTCTGGGACGGCGGGCAGGGCAAGGACGGCTGGGTCTCGCTCGAGGTCGACCCGAACCTCGCGCACGACACCCAGGGCACGATCGACGAGGCCGCCCGCCTGCACGCGCTGATCGAGAAGCCCAACCTGCTGATCAAGATCCCCGCGACGAAGGAGGGCCTGCCCGCGATCGAGGAGACGATCGCCGCCGGCATCCCCGTCAACGTCACGCTGATCTTCTCGCTTGAGCGCCACCGCGAGGTCGCCGAGGCCTACATCCGCGGCCTCAAGCGCCTCGTCTCCACCGGCGGCGACCCCTCGACGATCGCATCCGTCGCGAGCTTCTTCGTCAGCCGGGTCGACACCGAGGCCGACCGCCGGCTGGACGAGGTTGGCGGCCACGACGAGCTGAAGGGCACGCTCGCGATCGCCAACGCCAAGCTCGCCTACGGGACGTACCTCGAGGTCTTCTCCGGCAGCGAGTGGGAGAAGCTCGCGGCCGCCGGCGCCACGCCGCAGCGCTGCCTGTGGGCCTCTACGTCGACCAAGAACCCCGAGTACCGCGACGTGCTCTACGTCGAGGAGCTGGTCGGCCCCGACACCGTCAACACGATGCCGCGCGAGACCGTCGAGGCGGTCCAGGACCACGCGCAGATCCGCCGCACGCTCGACGAGGACGTCGACTGGGCCCGCCGCACGCTGGAGGCGTTCGCCGCCGCCGGCATCGACTACGACGACGTCGTCGCCACGCTCGAGCGCGAGGGCGTCGAGAAGTTCGCCAAGTCGTTCCGCGAGCTCTTCGCCGACCTCGAGGCCAAGCGCGACGCGCTGGTGGCTGCCTGATGGCCGAGCGCACGGAGTTCCGGCGGGAGCTGGGGCAGCAGCTGCGCGTGGACTCGGTCCGCGCGAGCGCCGCTGCCGGCTCCGGCCACCCGACGTCGTCGATGTCGGCTGCCGACCTGATGGCCGTCCTCATCGACGGCCACCTGCGGCTCGACCCGGCCAACCTCGACGACCCGTCGGCCGACCATCTCATCTTCTCCAAGGGCCACGCATCGCCGCTGTACTACTCGGTCCTGAAGGCGGCCGGGATCATCGACGACGCCGAGCTGCTGACCTTCCGCAAGCTCGGCTCCCGGCTCGAGGGTCACCCGACCCCGCGCATCCCGCCGACCGACGTCGCCACCGGCTCGCTCGGCCAGGGCCTGCCGATCGCCGTCGGGGTGGCACTCGCCGGCGCCCGGCTCGACCGCCTCCCGTTCCGCGTCTGGTGCCTGTGCGGCGACTCCGAGATGGCCGAGGGCTCGATGTGGGAGTCGATCCAGCACGCCGGCTGGGAGGGCCTCGACAACCTCGTCGCGATCATCGACGTCAACCGCCTCGGCCAGACCCGCGAGACGATGCTGGGCTGGGACACCGACGGCTACGTCCGGCGCCTCGAGGCGTTCGGCTGGCACGCGATCGCGATCGACGGCCACGACGTCGACGCCATCGAGGCCGCCTACGCCGAGGCCGAGCACACCGAGGGACGGCCGACCGCGATCGTCGCCCGCACGAAGAAGGGCAAGGGCGTCAAGGCGGTCGAGGACCAGCCCGGCAAGCACGGCAAGCCGCTCGACGACCCCGAGGAGGCGATCGAGGAGCTGGGCGGCGAGCGCGACCTGAGCGTCGACCTCGCCACGCCGGCCGGCGGCACGCCCCACTGGTTTGACACCACGAGCGAGGACCTCCCGAGCTGGGAGCTCGGCGAGGAGGTCGCCACGCGCAAGGCGTACGGCGAGGCGCTCACCGCGCTCGGTTCCCGCCGCGGCGACGTGGTGGCGCTCGACGGCGAGGTCTCGAACTCCACCCATTCGGAGGACTTCCGGGCCGCCCACGCGGACCGCTACTTCGAGATGTTCATCGCCGAGCAGCAGCTCGTCGCCGCCGCGGTCGGGTTCCAGGTCCGCGGCTGGGTGCCGTTCGCGTCCACGTTCGCCGCCTTCTTCACGCGTGCGTACGACTTCATCCGGATGGCCGCGATCTCGCGCGCGGACATCAGGCTGAGCGGCTCGCACGCGGGCGTCTCGATCGGCGAGGACGGCCCGTCGCAGATGGCGCTCGAGGACATGGCCTCGTTCCGCGCCATCCACGGCTCGACCGTGCTGCACCCGAGCGACGCGAACCAGACCTCCCGGCTCGTGGAGCAGATGGCAGACACCAAGGGCATCTCGTTCCTGCGCACCCTGCGCGGGAAGACACCGGTCCGCACCTCGGCCGCGGAGCAGGTCAGGATCGGCGGCAGCCGGATCGCCCACGGCGAGGACGCCGACGACGTGCTGATCGTCGCCTGCGGCATCACCGTCGACGAGGCGGTCCGCGCCGCCGAGGCGCTTGAGCGCGACGGCATCCGCGCCCGCGTGCTCGACTGCTACTCGGTCAAGCCGATCGACGCCGAGGCCGTCCGCGCCGCGGCGCGCGATTGCGGCGCCGTCGTCACGGTCGAGGACCACTGGCCCGAGGGCGGGCTCGGCGACGCCGTGCTGGAGGCGCTGGCGGACGCGGACGACCGCCCGCGCGTCACCAAGCTGGCCGTGCGGGAGATGCCCGTCTCGGGCACGCCCGAGGAGCTGCTGCGGGAGGCCGGAATCGACGCTGAGGCGATCGCCGCAGCGGCGCGCGAGCTCGCGAGGGCGGCCGCCTAGAGGGTGCCCAACGGGACATCACTCCACACGGAATGGTCCGTTGGGTGCGCCCCCGGGGGTTAATCCGGCTCGCCGCTGGTCTCGTCCGCCACATCGGCCGCCGGGAGCTCCTCGGCGGCGTGGACGCTGCACAGGAACGGGCCGCCCGCCTCGCGGGCGGCCTCGATCTCGAGCGCGGTCAACTTGGCGCCGCACACCGTGCAGGTC
>JBKOYW010000119.1:0-4916 GCA_046744275.1 Actinomycetota bacterium | reverse complement strand
GCCACCTGCTGATGCTCGAGGCGATCGCGGGCCGGCCGCTGGTCGAGCGCTCGTACGAGGCGGCGCTGGCCGACGGCTACCGCTGGCACGAGTTCGGCGACTCGCACCTGCTCCTCGCGGGCTGATGCACGCGATCCGCCTGCACGCCTTCGGTCCGGCGGAGAACCTGCGCTACGAGGAGGTCAACGATCCCGAGCCGGCGGCGGGCCAGGTCCGGATCGCGGTCGCGGCGGCCGGCGTGCACCTGATCGACACGAAGATCCGGTCCGGCGTGCAGATGGGCCCGCTGCCGCTGCCCGAGCTCCCGGCGATCCCCGGGCGCGAGGTCGCCGGGGTGGTCGATGCGCTCGGGCCCGGCGTGGCGGCGGAGTGGCTCGGGCGCCGCGTCGTCGCCCACCTCGGGGCGGCGAGCGCCGGCTACGCCGAGCTCGCGGTGCGCGAGGTCGACCACCTGCACGTCCTGCCCGACGGCGTGGGTGCCGAGACGGCGGTCGCGATGATCGGCACCGGGCGGACGGCGATGGCGATCCTCGACGTCGCGAGGATCGGCGCGGGCGAAGTCGTGCTGGTCACCGCCGCCGCGGGCGGGCTCGGCGCTCTGCTCTCGCAGGCCGCCCGTCATGCCGGCGCGACGGTCGTCGGCGCGGCCGGCCCGAGCAAGCTCGCTCGCGTCGACGCCGACGTCGCGGTCGACTACACGCGGCCCGGCTGGCCGGACGCGGTCCGCGACGGCCTCGACGGCCGCGAGGTTACGGTCGTGCTCGACGGCGTCGGCGGCGAGGCGGGCCGCGCCGCGTTCGAGCTGCTGGTGCGCGGCGGGCGCCACGTGCTGTACGGCTGGTCGGCGGGGGAGATGACCGACATCTCGACCGGCGACATCGTGGCGCGCGGCCTGACCGTGAACTCCGCCCTGGTGCGGCCGGGGTCGATGCGCGAGCTCGAGGAGCGCTCGCTCGCGGCCCTTGCCGAGGGCCGCCTCATCCCACTCGTCACGCGCTTCCCGCTCGCCGACGCCGCCGCGGCGCACGCGGCGCTCGAGGCGCGCAAGACCGTCGGGAAGCTCGTTCTTACGCCATAAAGTTGTCTGACAACTTGTACGGTTAGCCGCACCAACAGGGTCGGACGGGCGCGATTGCCGTGGGCCGCGGAGCGTGTGACGTTCCGCGCGTGTACTCAGAGACCATCGTCGGCCGTGCGCCGGAGCTCGCGACCGTGTCGGAGTTCGTGTCCGCCGCGGATGCGCTCATGCTCACGGGCGGACCGGGCATCGGCAAGACGACGCTGCGCAGAACCCTGTCGGCGGCGCTGACTACTCGCCGGCCTTGCGGAGCGGCGCCCGGTCGAGCGGCTCGGCGAGCAGCATCTCCTTGGTGAAGATGAGGTCCGAGCGGTTGTAGTCGCCCATCTCGTAGTCGTGGCCCATCGTGATCGCGTCGAACGGGCACGCGATCTCGCAGTAGCCGCAGAAGATGCAGCGCGAGAGGTTGATCTCGTACACAGCCGCGTAGCGCTCGCCGGCGCTGACCCGGTTCTCGGGCGTGTTCTCGGCCGCGACGACGCGGATGCAGTCGGCCGGACAGGCGGCGGCGCACAGCGAGCAGCCGACGCACTTCTCGAGCCCCGTGTCCTCGAACCGGTGCAGCTTGTGGCGGCCCCGGAAGCGCGGGTAGACCGGCGTCTTCTCCTCCGGGTACTGGATCGTCGTCGGTCCCTCGATCATGCGAGCGAGCGTCGTCCGCAGGCCCTTCAGGGTGGCGCCGAACGCGCGGTACGAGCTGGCCACCGGGCTGCGCCGGGGCGCCCGGATCACCTGGATGACGTCGGGACCGGGGTCATACGGAGGCATCAGGTCTCCACCACCAGGATCGCGGTGACGAGGGCGTTGAGCGTGGCCAGCGGCAGGAACACCTTCCAGCCCAGCGACATCAGCTGGTCGTAGCGAAGTCGCGGCAGCGTCGCACGCACCCAGATGAAGAAGAACACGAGCGCCAGCATCTTGACGATGACGACGATCGGGTCGACCCACGTCGGCGGGTCAACCCACGGGATGTTCCAGCCGCCGAGGAACAGGGTCGCCGCGATGCCCGAGACCACCACGACGTTCAGGTACTCGGCGGCGAAGAACGCCGCGAAGCGCCCGCCGCCGTACTCGGTGTTGTAGCCGCCGACCAGCTCGGCGTCGGCCTCCGCGAGGTCGAACGGCGGCCGGTTCGTCTCGGCGAACGAGGCGACCATGAAGATCACGAAGCCGAAGAACTGCGGGATGAAGTACCACAGCGCGCCGTCCTGGGCCTCGACGATGTCGACCAGCGACAGCGAGCCGGCCATCATGATCACGCCGACGATCGAGAGGCCCTGCGCGACCTCGTAGGAGATCAGCTGCGCGGCCGCTCGCATCGAGCCCAGGAACGAGTACTTGGAGCCGGACGCCCAGCCGCCGAGCATCAGCCCGTAGAACGCGATCGCCCCGAACGCGAACGCGTACAGGATCCCCACCGACGGGTCGACGCCGTACAGCCCGACCTTCGTGCCGAAGATGTCGACGGTGTTGGAGAACGGGATGATCGCCACCGTCGCGACCGCGGTCATCATCGAGATCGCGGGCGCGATCGCGAACAGCCAGCCGGTCGACGTCCGCGGCCGGAACTGCTCCTTGAAGATGAGCTTCCCGATGTCGGCGATCGGCTGCAGGATCCCGAACGGGCCGACGCGGTTCGGGCCGTACCGATGCTGGAAGCGGCCGAGCAGCTTGCGCTCGCCGAGCAGGGCGATCGGCACGAGGTTGAAGACGACGAAGAAGATCAGCAGCGCCTTCAGGATCTGCGCCCACCAGGGCTCGGAGTAGCCGACCTCGGCGAAGATCACGACCTGCGGACCTCCACCAGCGGCTCGCCCAGGAGGTTCGCGGGCGCCCCGTGGACGCCCTCGGCCACGAACACCGACCCGGCCGGGACGGCCTCGCGCAGCTTGACGGTGCCGGCGATCCGGGTGCCGTTCGTCCCGACCTCGACGCGGTCGCCCTCGCGCACACCGAGCGCCTGCGCGTCGGCGGGCGAGAGCTCGACCACCTGCTTCGGGATCAGGAACTGGAGGATCGGCGAGACGTCGACCTCCTTGGCCGCCCAGAGGCTGCGGAACGTGCCGAGGCGCAGCGAGCCGTCACCCGCCGCGGGCGCCGCCGGCGGCACGTCGAGCGCGGTCTCCTCCCAGCCCTGCCAGTCGACGAACCGCTCGGGCCAGCGGATCCCGCGCCCGCCGATCTCGTCGAGCGTGAGCCCGGCGTAGAACGGGACCGCCTCGAAGAGCTGCTTGGAGGCCGCGGCGCCGGTGAGGACGCCGAGGTCGCCGAGGTCGGAGATCACCTGCCAGACGGGCCGGACGCCGGAGCCCGGCATGCCGCCGCGGCCCTTCGGCCGGCCGATCGCCACCCGCAGGCGCTGCACGCGCCCGTCGAGGTTGGTGACCGTGCCCTCCTTCTCGGGATACGCCTCGCCGGGGAAGACGACGTCGGCGTGCTCGCGCACGGTGTCGGTCAGCAGGTTCTCGACCGCGATCACGGTCTGCGCAGTGCCGAGCGCCTGCTCCCACAGCGCCCGGTCCGGGAAGTAGCGGACCGGGTCTGCGTAGTTGAGCCAGATCGTCGACAGCTCGCCCGAAGCCAGGCCCTCGGCGATGCCGCGGGCGTCGCGGCCGGGCTCGCCGACCGTCGCATACCCCGGGCCGTGGCCAGGAGCGAAGCCGGCCTCGCGCAGGCCGCGCGCGTTCGGCACCGACGGGACCTCGATCAGCCCGGCGCCCGGCCGTCCGAGGCCGAGCCGGCCGGCGAGGTTGAGCAGCGCGCGGGCGCCTGCCGCACTCAACGCGCGCTCGCCGAACACGATCACGACGTCCTCGCCGGCGTCGCTCAGCCACCGCGCCAGGTCGCGCATGGCCTGCGCGTTCGAGCCCGCGGCGGTCGCCGCGCCGCCGAGGTTGCCGTCGTCGCCCGAGAGCGCGGCCTCGAGCGCGACCAGCAGTCCGGCCGCGCCGCCCGGCGCGATCCGGGTCACCGACGCGGCCTGGGCGTCGAGCGCGGTCGGGCGAGCGCTCGCCACCGCCACCTTCACGCCGTGGCGGCGGATGCCCTTGCGGATCCGCAGGTCGAGCACCGGCGCCTCGTCGATGGGGTCGCAGTCGACGACCAGCACGGCATGCGCGAACTCGAGGTCGGGGATCGTGGCGCCGAGTGCCGGATCGGCCAGCGCTCGCGCGACGTCGAGCGGCAGCTCGCCGCCGGGGCGCGACGCGAGGTGGCCGGAACCGAGCCCCTCGCGGAACAGCTTCTGGAGGAGGAAGGCCTCCTCGTTGGTCGTCTCACCCCCGGCCAGGGCCGCGGCGCGCGCGCCCGCCTTCTTCAAAGCGCCGCCGGCCGCGGCGAGCGCCTTCTCCCACGAGGCCGGCATCAGCTCGGTGCCCTCGCGCACGAGCGGCTCGACGATCCGCTCGTCGACGTGCACGGCCTGGTAGCCGAAGCGGCCGCGGTCGCAGACCCAGCCGTCGTCGACCTCGGGGTGGTCGCGCGCGAGGACTCGCAACACGCGCTCGTCGCGCACGGTCAGCTCGACGTTGCAGTGCGCCGGGCAGCCGGGGCAGACCGTGCCGGCGCCCTCGATGTCCCACGGCCGCGCGCGGAAGCGGTACGCCCGAGACGTCAACGCGCCGACCGGGCACAGCTCGATGATGTTGCCGGAGAACGGGCCGACGTACGGGTGGCCGTCGAACGTCCCCACGTAGCTGTGCGCGCCGCGCTCGAGCAGGATCAGCTGGTAGTCCTCGCTGATCTCCTGCGAGAAGCGCACGCAGCGGTAGCAGAGGATGCAGCGCTCGCGGTCGATCGCGATCAGCGGCGACAGCTCGAGCGGCTTCTTGAAGTGGCG
>JBKOYW010000003.1:0-8018 GCA_046744275.1 Actinomycetota bacterium | reverse complement strand
GCTGTTCGCGCGCGAGGACTGGCACGTGGTCCTGGCCGTGCTCGCCTACCTCGGATCGCTGCTGACCGCGATCTACACGTTCCGGATGATCTTCCGCGCGTTCTTCGGCGAGCAGTGTCCGGAGGCGCGGGAGCTCGAGCACGGCCACCTGTTCCACGCCGAGCATCCGACCAACCCGATGACCGGCGAGATCGAGGACACCGACGTCGGATTCCCGGGGCCCGAGCATCACATCGCCGAGCGCGAGTTCCCGATGAAGCTCGCGATGGGCGCGCTGGCGTTCCTGGCCGTGCTCGGCGGGATCGTGCAGATCCCGGAGGTGACCAGCGAGCTGCACTCGTTCCTCGAGCCGACGTTCCACGACTCGACGCTGTACGAGGAGCTCGAGCCGTCCGGCACGCTGACCGCGGTCGGCCTGCTCATCGGCGCCGCCATTGCGCTCACTGGCATCTGGATCGCCTGGCGGCTGTGGGGACACCCGCCGTACCGCGCACGCGCCCTGCAGCAGCGGTTCCCGGCGCTCCACACGTTCTTCGTCAACAAGTGGTACTTCGACGAGGCGATCGACTTCCTGTTCGTCCGGCCCGCGGCGTGGACCGGGCGGTTCGCACGCACCACGTTCGAACGCGTGGTCGTCGACGGCGCGCTCGTCGGCGGCGCCACCGGCGTCGTGCGGCTGTCCTCGGCGGCCGTGCGGCGCGTCCAGACCGGCTACCTGCGCTACTACGCGGCCCTGTTGCTGATGGGGATCACGTCGCTCGGCGCCTACTTCCTCATCGCCGCATGACCGTCCACCTGTCGATCCTGATCTTCTGGCCGCTGCTCCTGGCGGTGCTGGGCGGGCTGGCGCCGCGAGCGGTGGCGCCGCTGTTCGCCCTGGTCGGCGCGCTCGTCCCGCTCGGCTACGCGGTGATCATGCTCGTCGACTACGACCCGGACGCGCGCGGCCTGCAGTACCTGACCGACGACACGTGGATCGAGGAGATGGGGATCCGCTACACGCTGGGCGTCGACGGTCTCAACCTGTGGCTGGTCGGGCTGACCGCGCTGCTGTTCGCGGCCTCCGCGCTGTGGCTGGCGCTGCGGCCGCCGGTGCGGCCGAAGCTGTTCGCGGTCCACTTCGGGATCGCCGAGACCGCGGTGCTGGGCTCGTTCCTGGCGCAGGACCTGGCGCTGTTCGTCCTGTTCTTCGACCTGATGCTGGTGCCGTTCTACTTCCTGGTCGGCCAGTGGGGCGGGCCGGAGCGGATCCCGGCGGCGCTGAAGATGGTCATCTACACGCTGGTCGGCTCGCTGCTCATGCTCGCGGCCGCGGTGGCCACCGCGGTGCTGGCCAACGCCGGCCCCGACGGGACGATCTCGTTCTCGCTCGCCGATCTGCGCGCGAACCTGCTCGGCGAGGGCACCCAGAAGCTGCTGTTCGCGGCGTTCGCGATCGCGTTCCTGATCAAGATGCCGGCCTTCCCGTTCCACGGCTGGATGCCGGACACCTACCGCAACATGCCGCTGCCGGCGCTCGCCGTGTTCTCCGGCGTGGTGTCGAAGGTCGCGGCCTACGGCTTCCTGCGGATCGTGCTGCCGCTGTTCCCGGTCGCGGCCGAGGACTGGCAGCTGATCCTGCTGATCCTGGCGCTCTGCTCGATCCTCTACGGGTCGATCCAGGCGTTCACGCAGACCAACATCCGGCTCATCGTCGGCTACTCGTCGATCGCCCAGCTCGGGTTCATCACACTCGGCATCTTCGCGTTCGACCCCTCCGCCAAGGGCGCGCAAGGCGCGCTGCTGCAGGCGGTCAACCACGGGCTCGTGGTGGCGCCGCTGTTCCTGATCATCGTGCTACTGGCCGCGCGCGCAGGCGGGTCCGAGGACATCCGCGACATGGGCGGGATCGCGTTCCGCGCGCCCGTGCTGGCGACGCTGTTCCTGATCGTCACGCTGGCCACGCTGGCGATGCCCGGCTCGGCGAACTTCGTCGGCGAGTTCCTGATCCTGCTCGGCGTCTTCGAGTCCAAGATGGCGGTCGCGATCATCGCCTCGACGGGCGTGATCCTGGCCTCGGTGTACGCGCTGCGCATGTACATCCGCTCGATGCACAACCGCCAGGGCCCGACCGTGACATCGTTCGACGTGTCGCTGCGCGATGCGGTCGTGATCGTGCCGCTGGTGCTGGCGATCATCGCATTCGCGCTGTTCCCGCAGCGTGCGTTGGATGCGGGTGAGCCGGCCGTGCAGGCGGCGTCGCAGTCGGTGACGGAGAGCGGGCGATGACGCCGAAGGGCCCGACCATCGACTGGGAGGCGCTCTCCCCGCTGATCGCGCTGACCGGCGGCGCCTGCATCGTGCTCATGGTGGGGCTGCTGCGATCGGCATTCGTCCGCCGGCACGTGGTGCCTTTCCTCACGCTGGTGGCGCTCGGCACGACGATCGGCCTCGGCATCTGGCAGTGGGGCGAGAACGTCTCGATCATCGAGGACTCGCTCGCGATCGACGACCTGACGCTGTCGCTGACGATGATCTTCGCGGTCGGCGGGATCGCGACCGTGCTCCTGTCGTGGCGCTCCCGTGCCACGGAGGAGGCCGGCGAGGGCGAGTACTACTCGCTGCTGCTCACCTCGATCCTCGGCATGGTCGTGCTGGTCGCGGCGCAGAACCTGGTGGTGCTGTTCCTCGGCTTCGAGCTGCTCTCGATCCCGCTCTACGTGCTGTGCGCGACGCACATGCGGCGCGAGCAGTCGCTCGAGTCCGGCCTCAAGTACCTGATCATCGGGTCGGTCGGTTCCGCGACGCTGCTGTACGGGATGGCGTTCCTGTATGGGGCGACGGGGTCGACGGACTACGTGGGGATCGCCGAGGCCGCGACCGACGACGTGCTGCTCTTCACCGGCATCGCGCTGGTGGTGGCCGGGCTCGCGTTCAAGGCGTCGGTGGCGCCGTTCCACCAGTGGACGCCGGACGTCTACGAGGGCGCGCCGACCGCGGTCACCGGCTTCATGGCGGTGGCCACCAAGGCGGCCGCGTTCGGCGTGCTGCTGCGGCTGTTCGACGTGGCGCTGATCGAGTTCGCGACCACGTGGGGGCCGGCGCTGTCGGTGCTCGCGATCATCACGATCGTCGTCGGCAACGTGGGCGCGATCGGCCAGTCGTCGCTGAAGCGGCTGCTGGCGTACTCGTCGGTCGCGCAGGCGGGCTACATGCTGACCGGCGTGGTCGTCTCGACGAGCCTCGGGGTCGCCGCCACGGTGTTCTACCTGGCCGTCTACACGCTCATGAACCTGGCCGCGTTCGCGGTGATCGTGGCGCGCGAGCGGGAGACCGGTCTGGGCGACGACATCTCGTCGCTGTACGGGCTCGGCGCCGATCGGCCGCTGCTCGCGTGGCCGATGACGATCGCCATGCTGGCGCTGGCGGGCATGCCGGCGACGGCCGGCTTCTTCGGGAAGCTGTACCTGATCCGCGCGGCGGTGCACAACGACTACGGCTGGCTCGGCGTCGCGATCGTGCTCGGCTCTGCGATCTCGCTCGCCTACTACCTGCGCGTGATCGCCGCGGTCTGGATGCGGTCGCCGTCCGAGGCGGTCGCGGTCGTGCCCGCCGGGCAGCCGGTGATCGCCGGCGGCTCGCAGGAGGCCGACGCGGAGGAGGCGGAGGCCGAGGTCGTCGTGGTCCGCCCGCCGTGGCAGGGCGAGGTCGTGTTCGTCGCGGTCGTGTGCGCGCTCGCGACGATCGTGCTCGGCGTGTATCCCGAGCCGCTGTTCGAGGTCGCCCGCGACGCGGGCGAGGCGCTGGTCTCGCTCGTCTGAGGGCGCACCTCCGGGTTCGTCGCCGGGGGGCGAGGTTTCGCCGCGCCGGGCTCTCTCCCGGCATGCGGGATCAGACCGGTCAGACGACCACCGAGTACGCGGCGCTGCTCGCGCTCGTGGCGGCCGCGCTCGCGGGCGCCGGTGCGGTCGTCGGGCTGGGCGCGGTGGCCACGGCGGTTGCGGACGGCGTGCGCACCGGCATCTGCATCGTCGCCGGCGACGTGTGCCGGGCGTCGGACGCCGCGGCGGCGGGCCTGTCGCCGTGCACGGTCGCCGAGCACACGCGCGGTGTGGGGCTCACGTTCAGGGTGGCGTCGGTGCGCCTGGGGGCGGACGACGGCTGGACCGCCGCGCGGCGGTCCGACGGCTCGGTGTTGATCACCCACACGGAGGGGCGCAAGGTCGGCGGGAAGGTGGGCGTCGGGGTGGAGGCGAGCCCGCTGGGGCTCGACGTCGGGGTCGACGGCAAGCTCGACTACGCGCTCGGCTCGGGTCGCGCGTGGGAGTTCCCGGACGCCGCGTCGGCGGTGCGCTTCCTCGAGTCCGAGGACCGGGACGACGTCGAGCCGACCTGGCGGTTCGGCGACGCCGGCGCCGTGCTGGCCGGCGGGGTGGACGCGGGCGTCGCCGGGGTCGAGCTGACCGAGCTCGAGTCGAGCGCGGAGGCCGGCGCCGGCGTGCGCGTCGGCCGTGGCCTGACGACGTACTACATCCGCACGGGATTCGATGCGCTCGACGTTCGCGCGTGGCTCCCCGGGGTGAGCGCGCGCTTCGACGGCCCGCCGGGGCGCGGCACGATCGCGGAGGTGACGCGCGACGCCGCCGGGGTGCGTGAGCTCGCGTTCCGGACCGTCGGACCGGGCGCGCGTGGCGGGCAGGTCGTTGAGACGGTCGCACGGCTCGACCTGCGCGAGCCGGCGAACCGCGCCGCCGCCGAGCCGCTGCTCGGGCGCCGGCTGCCGTGGCCACCGGCGGTCACGCGCGAGCTGCGGACGCTCGTGCGGCGCGCCGTGACCACCGGCGTCGTCGAGCGCGCGGTGTACGACGTGCGCGACGGCTCGGCGGAGGTCAAGCTGGCCGCCAAGCTCGGCCTCGTGCTCGGGGTCGACGGCAAGGAGGTCGAGATCGATCGGCGACTGGTCGCCGCCAGCGCCTGGACGCACGGATCGCGTGAACGCGAACGTGCGGATTGCGGTGTAACCGCGACGGGCGTGGAGCGTACATCGTGACGTCTCACACAATCCGTCGCCTGAAGGAGGCGCGATGGACGTCATCAAGCGCATGGAGCCCGTGTGGCTCGCGCTCGTCGTGGACGGGGCCCTGAGCTGGGGCCTCGTGGGCCTCTTCGAGTTCAACCTCGTGGAGGAGATCTTCGGCACCGGGACGGTCGCCGACGTGATCTACGTGATCGTCGGGATCGCGGGGCTGATGATGGTTCCGCGACTGCTCGAGGACTTCCGCCTCAGCACGCATCGCACCCACCCGACCGGGGTGTAGCGCCCTCGCGCGACGGACCGGGGGTGCACACCCGGTCCGCCACGCTACACGACGCTTCGAATTCTTGAGCGGAGGGTACTCGGCCGCCATGCCCGAGTCCTACATCCCACTCCGAGGCCGCGCTCAGGCGGTCACCGTCGTCTTCAGCATCACGGCCGTGATCTGTGCCGTGGCGGTGTTCTCCGACGCACTCGAATGGCGGTTGATGGACCGGATCATCGCGGGCGAGGAGGTCACGGACGCCGAGGCGACCGCGAACGACAACCGGCAGGGGACGATCGGGCTCGTCCAGCTCGTGCTCGTCATCGCGGCCGCGGTCGTCTTCATCCGCTGGATGCACGCCGCCTACCGGAACATCTACCTCGTCGCGCCGGGCGAGCGGCGCTACTCGCCTGGGTGGGCGATCGGCAGCTGGTTCGTGCCGATCATGAACCTGTTCCGGCCGAAGCAGATGGTCAACGACATCTGGCGGGCAGGCGGTCGCGACGCCGCGGACGCCCAGCCGGGTGCGCTGATGCTCGGCTGGTGGCTGCTCTGGGTGCTCTCGAGCTTCATCGTGAACTTCGCCGCGCGGAGCTACATGCGCGCGGACACCGCCGAGGAGATCAAGACCGGCACGATCCTCTACCTCGTCTCGGATGCGATGTCGGTCGTGTGCGCGATCCTCGCGATCGTGATCGTGCGCAAGGGGACCGACCGGCTCGACGCCAAGGCCGCCGCCGTGCCGCCGCCTCCGCCGGCGCCGGAGTCCGACTTCAGGGTGCCGGAACGGCCCGCCGGCGCACCCGCGTAGATCCTTCCGGCGGCCACGCTAGGGTGGCCGTCCCGTGCGCTACCCATCCGATGACCTGACCCCCGCCGAGCGAGCCCGGCTCGCTCCGCACGTGACCGATCTCGACGGTCCGGTCTTCGCGCTGGTGAACCTTCCGGAGACGGTCAAGGGCGCGCTGTTCGCGCGCTACTCCCGCTACCCCGGCACGCTGCGGCGGTTGTTCCTCGACGAGTTCGCGGACTCGCTGCCAGCGGCCGAGGGTCGCGGCTGGGAGGCGGAGGAGGGCCGGCGGGCGGCCGAGCTGTACGAGCGGATCTTCGTCGGCTACGGCGATGACTCGGTCGCCCAGCTCGGGGGCGCGCACGTGGCGTGCGAGTGGGTCTCGAACATCCTCACCAAGACGCTCCAGCGGCCCCGGCTGGCTGCCTACCTGGAGCAGTCGACGCGCTACATCGCGTACGACGCGCCGATGCCCGGCGGCGGCTACCGCTACTACCGCTCGCCCGAGCTGGGCCCGGAGTACGAGGCGGCGATGGACGCGCTGTTCGGCGCCTACGCGGAGGCGCTCCCGCGCGTGCGCGCGTGGGTCGACGAGACGTTCCCGCGCGCGGAGGGCGAGCCCGACGCTGCGCGCCGGCGGGCGGTCAACGCGAAGGCGCTCGACCTGCTGCGCGGGCTGCTCCCCGCCGCGTCGCTGTCGCACATGGGCATCTACGCGACGGGCCAGGCGTACGAGCAGCTGATCCTGCACCTGATGGCCGATCCGCTGCCGGAGGCGCGCGCCTACGGCCAGATGATCCTCGACGCGATCAAGGCCACGATGCCGAGCTTCGTATCGCGCGTCGAGCGGCTGGACCGCGGTGGCGAGTGGGTCGCGTATCTCGAGCGCCGCCGCGCCGCGACCGAGCGCTGGGCCGCCCGCCTGGGGCTCGACCGTCGCGAGGCCGCGGTGGAGGACCGGCCGTCGGTGCGCCTGCTGCACGTCGACGGCGACGAGGACCGCCTGCTCGCGGCCCTGCTGTTCGAGGCCGCCGCCGTGGGCGAGGAGACGACGCTCGAAAGCGTTCGCGAGCTCGACTCGGGCGAGCGCGCGCGGATGCTCGCCGATCTCGTCGGCGAGCGGCGCAACCGCCGCCACCGTCCTGGCCGCGGCTTCGAGGCGCTGCGCTACCGCTTCGAGGTGGTGTCCGACTACGGTGCGTTCCGCGACCTCCAGCGCCACCGGATGCTGACCCTCCAGTGGCAGGCCCTCTCGCCCGACCTCGGCGCCGCGCTCCCCGAGGAGGTGGCGGCCGCCGGCTGCGGCGACCTCTACGCCCGGGCGCTCGAGCGCTCGCGTGCCGAGTACGAGCGCCTCGCGGCCGCCGGTCTGCCCGAGGCCGCGCCGTACGCGCTCTGCCTCGGCTACCGCGTGCGCTACGTGCTCGACATGAACGCCCGCGAGGCGATGCACCTGATCGAGCTGCGGTCCGGCCGCGAGGGCCACCCCGGGTACCGCGCGGTCGCGCACGAGCTGCACGCGCAGATCGCGTCGCGCCATCCGGCGGTCGCGGCCGCGATGGACCACGTCGACCGCTCGTCCGAGCCCCGGCTCGAGCGCATCCTCGCCGAGATGCGGGCGCAGGACCGGCGGGCGGCGCTGTCGCGCTGACCGGCGCTACAGTCGCCGCATGGCCGATTCGTACCACCTGGCGCCCGGCCCGCACCGCCGCTCCGGCGGCGGGCGCTGCGCGATGGAGTGGGTCGCGCACCTCGCGGGCGAGGAGCACAGCGACGCACCGCGCACCGTCACTCCCGTCCTCGCCGCGTTCGCGGGGAGCTGGAACGACAGCCTCGACGACGGAGCCCGCCAGCGCCTGCGCCCGTACCTCGGCCGGACGATCGGCACGGCCGGCGACGGGCTCGACGAGTGGCGCGCCTGGCTGTGCGCCGACTGGCTCGTGCGGAGT